>DASPSM010000670.1:0-4243 GCA_035623955.1 Planctomycetaceae bacterium | reverse complement strand
CCAGCACGTAGACCGTCTCGCCCGTTGCCGAGATCTTATGATCGCCCGCGATTCGAAACTGCGTGGCAATTGTGAAGGACGTGTTTCCCAGGTGCCTGGCCCAGACCGAGATCTCTAAGACCTGATCGAACCGGGCCGGGCCCGTCCATTCGACTGACTGCTTCACCACCTGGTAATCGAGTGGGCCTTTGACCAGCGACTCGCCGAAACCCATCGCACGCAGGAACTCGAACACCGCCAGATCAATGTAAAGCCCGTAGATGCCATTGAATGCCACCTTTTGAGGGTCGCACTCGGCGAACCGCACGCGCAGGCGATAGACGAACGGGCTGTCGGCACTCATTGAAAGCACTCCGCGGCGGGGCGTTACAAAAACTGCACAAAACTGCAGCCGGCGACGAAGTTCTGGTCTGTGAATTGAAGCGAACGGCTGCACTTCGCACAATTCACGCGATGTAGCCTCAGCGAATGGAGCGTGGGTCAAAGCCGCGTCGGCCGCGGGACCACCATTTCCAACCCTTCGACGCAAATGCCCCAAATGAACAGATTATTGCTTGGATTCTTCATCGCCGTCCTGTTGAGCACGTCGCTCGGCCCGACTCGCGCTTGGGCTGCCCCCCCTGACGGTTCGGGAGCCAGGGAGGAAACGGCCACGGCCTCAGCAACCGCCGAGCCCGAAAAAGAGAATCCTGCCACGATCGATTTCTGGTCGATGGCTTTCGTCTTTGTGCTGGCCACCTTCATCGGCCTGGGCGTGATCGGCCGCGTGTCCCGGTTATTGCACACGCCGCTGATGTCGCTGACGAACGCCATCTCGGCGATTGCGGTGGTGGGATCGATTGTGGTGGCCGGAAGCGACTACCCCGCGCCGATCCGCACGTTGGGTGCGATCGCACTGTTCGCATCGATGACCAACATTGTCAGCGGCTTCTTGATCACCGACCGGATGCTGAAAATGTTCCGCCAGGCCCGCCCCTCCGCGGCGACCGGAACTCAGTCTGCCGCCTCCAGCACGCCGCCCCCCAGCGTTCCGTCCGCTTGATGAGCCCGCCGAAAGAGAAATCCACCAGGCCTTTTGACGGAACGCATCGGAATCAGCAATGAGCCCCGCCGTTTTGCACTGGATCGAACAACTCGCCTATCTTGCGGCGACGGTGTTGTTCGTCTTTTCGCTCTACTGGATGAACACGCCCCAGACGGCCCGCCGCGGTGTTCAGGCCGGCGTGGCTGGAATGACGCTGGCGGTCTTAGCGACGTGGATCCAGCCGCAGATCAAGCATCACGGACTGATTATTGTCGCCCTGATTGCCGGCGTTGCCGTCGGCATTCCGCTGTCGAAAGTCTCGTTGACTGCCGTCCCGCAGCGGACTGCCCTCTCGCACGCGTTCGGCGGACTGGCGGCGGGGCTCGTCGGCGCGGCGAAGTTCTATCTTTGGATGGGCGAGGGACCCGGGGAACTCACGCATTTTCGCGTGGCTGCTATCGTCACGGAGGTGATCCTCGGATTCCTGACGCTCACCGGAAGCCTGATGGCGTGCGGCAAACTGCAGGAAGTCCCGTGGATTCCGCAACGCCCCGTGACGTACCCGTATCAAAACGCGTCAAACCTCGGGCTGCTCGCGCTGGCCGCTTTGTTGGGCCTTTATCTCATTGCCAATCCAACCGGCGGCTTCGCAATAGTCGCCTTCCCGCTGATGATCGTGCTCGCCCTGGCGTTCGGCGTGCTCTTGGTGATCCCGATCGGCGGGGCCGATATGCCGACCGTGATTTCAATCCTGAACGCCTACGCGGGGCTTTCGGCCGTCGCGATGGGCTTTGTGCTCGACAACAAGTTGTTGATCACGGCTGGCTCGCTGGACGGTGCGAGCGGCTTCATTTTGTCGATCATCATGTGCCGGGCGATGAACCGGTCGTTTACCAACGTCTTGTTTGGTGGCTTCGGCCAGGTGCAGACGGTCGCCGCGGGGGCCGAACAGCGGGTTTACAAGGGGGAAACGATCGAAAGTGCCGCCGACATCCTGGGCCAGGCGTCGCTCGTCGTGGTCATTCCCGGCTACGGAATGGCGGTGGCCCAGGCCCAGCATCGCGTGCGAGAGCTGTACGACCTTCTGAAGAAGCGCGGCATCACGGTGAAGTTCGCGATTCACCCGGTCGCCGGGCGCATGCCGGGACACATGAACGTGCTCCTCGCGGAGGCGGACATTCCCTACAGCGACCTCGTCGAGCTGGATGAGATCAATCCCGAAATGCCCCAGTGCGACGTCGCGCTCGTGATTGGCGCCAACGACGTCGTGAATCCGGCGGCCCGACAGGATCCGAATAGCCCCATTTACGGAATGCCGATCATCAACGCGGATCGAGCCAAGACCGTGTTCGCGATCAAGCGGAGCAAGAACCCGGGTTTTGCGGGGATCGACAACGAGCTTTATTTCAAAGACCAGACGTTCATGCTCTTCGGCGACGCCAAGGCCGTGGTCTCGGATCTCGTCAAACAGCTCGGCAGCAACGGGCAGCCGCACTGACGCCGACTGGTTCACGTCGATGCGCGGTGGGTGGCCGGGGTACTCGCGGTCAGGCGGTTGGTGCTTTTTCTTTCGCCTGCTCCTGAGTCTGCCGGATCTGCAAGTCGCGCGCGGCCGTGCCTGCCGCAACGCCGCTGTTGTCCGCCGTTCCGGGCAGGCCGGGCGTCTTGGCCGCCGCCGCCTTTCCGTTACCGTTGGTCGGTTCCTCGGCGGGGACCCGTGGCACGAGCAGCACGGCCATCGAGCGTCCCTTCAATTCGTACTTCTCCATTTCGACCTCACCGCCACCCGTCGCCGGTGACGCCGCCGTGTCGATGACGACCCGCCACTTCAAGTTGCCGGTGGTGGAAGGGAGGCTGAAGGGAATGGCCTCGTAGTGCGCGTTGAGTAACAGCATCAGGGTGTCGCCGACGATCGGTTTGCCGTGTTCGTCGATCTCGCCGATGATTTCGCCGTCGAGCCGCACGCCCAGGCAGCGGGCAAAGCCGGCCTTCCACGACTCGTCGCTCATTTCATTTCCGGCGGGATCGAACCAGGAGATATCTTTCACCTCCTCGCGGATGCTGCGCCCGAGGAAGAAATTCCGGCGCTGAAAGACCGGCTGTTCCTGCATGATCCGGTTCACGGTGCGCACGAAAACGAGGAACTCGCGCTGCTCGTCGCTGAGATCCCACTTCAGCCACGACAGCTCGTCGTCGTGGCAATAGGCATTGTTGTTGCCGTTCTGCGTGTGCCCCAGCTCGTCGCCGGCACAGATCATCGGCACGCCGAGCGACAGGATGAGCGTGGTCATGAGATTGCGCTTCTGCTGCGCCCGCAGCGCGTTGATCTTCGGATCGTCGGTCGGGCCCTCGGCGCCGCAGTTCCAGCTCATGTTGTTATCGCTGCCGTCGCGATTGTTCTCAGCGTTGGCCTCGTTGTGTTTCTGGTTGTAGCTCACCAGATCCTGCAGCGTGAACCCGTCGTGGCAGGTGATGAAGTTGATGCTCGCCGACGGACGGCGGCCGCCCGTCTCGTACAGGTCGCTACTGCCGGAGAGCCGCGTGGCGAAATCACACAACAGCCCCCCGTCCCCCTTCCAGAAGCTGCGCATGATGTCGCGGAACTTGCCGTTCCACTCGCTCCACAACACGGGAAAGTTGCCGACCTGGTAGCCCCCTTCGCCCACGTCCCAGGGTTCGGCGATCAGCTTCACCTGCGAGAGAATCGGGTCCTGGTGGATGATTTCAAAGAAGGCCGACAACTTGTCGACGTCGTGCAGCTCGCGAGCCAGCGTGCTGGCCAGATCGAACCGGAAACCGTCGACGTGCATGTCGAGCACCCAGTACCGCAAGCTATCCATGATGAGCTGCAAGACCCGCGGATGCCGCATGCTCATCGTGTTGCCGCAGCCGGTGAAGTCCATGTAATAGCGGGGCTCATCGGGCTTGAGCCAGTAGTAGGCGGCGTTGTCGACGCCGCGCATCGACAACGTCGGCCCCATATGGTTCCCTTCGGCCGTGTGGTTGTAGACGACGTCGAGGATGACTTCGATGCCGGCGGCATGCAACGCGCGAACCATCATCTTGAACTCGTACACGGCGCCCAGGGCGTTGCTCGGCGAATTATACTTCGACTGGGGCGCAAAATAGGCGAGCGTGTTGTACCCCCAATAGTTGGATAGCTTTCGTTCGATCAGATGGCGGTCGTTAAGAAAGTGATGAACGGGAAGCAGCTCAACG
>DASPSM010000669.1:0-7957 GCA_035623955.1 Planctomycetaceae bacterium | reverse complement strand
CCCGCCGTGAGCCTGCGCGTAGGCAGCGACGGCTGAAACGCCCGCGGAGAGTCCGAAAAACGGCAACTTTTCAAGAATCAGCCGCCCGAACGTGCGCCGCGATTCGTCGAGGGGCGACCCGGCGCCTTTCGCGGCAGCCGTCCGCCCCAGCGGCCAGAAGTCGAGCAGCAAAAAGACGAACGGGAGCGTGACGAGTGTTTGCTTCGCCATCAGGCTGAGCGCCAGAAATGCGAATGAGAGCGCCAGATGAATCCGTCCTCCGCCGGTCGCGTAGCGCACGTAGGTCCAAAGCGACAGCATGCCGAAGAAAATGCTCAACACGTCCTTCCGCTCGGCAATCCAAGCCACCGATTCGACGTGCAGCGGATGCAACGCAAAGAGAGCGGCGACGAACGCGCTGCGCAGCTCACTGCCGGTCGCTCGGGCGAGCGCCAAGAACAGCAGCACGGCACACGCCGCGTGCAGCAGCGTATTCGTGATATGAAAACCGCCGACTCGCCCGCCGTAGAGGTCGACGTCGAGCATCAACGACAGCCACGTGAGGGGAATCCAGTTGGCATGCTCGAAGGATCCAAACGCCCAGGCAATATTTTGCGGCTTCAAACCGGTCGTCACGTGGACGTTGTCGATGACATAGTTCGGGTCATCGATCCATATCACTACGTACCACCATGTCTGCGCGTAAACAGCGAGCGTGACGGCAGCTAGCAGGATTGCGAGGATCAGCTTGCGCCTTCCTCCCTCTCCCATTCCGATGGACTTCGGCGAGTTCGGTCGAGCCGGAGAGGGCCGAGGTGAGGGCTGCCTTTCCTCAACCCTCGGACCTGGACGTTTCGCTCCCAAAACAGGCAGCCCCTTCACCCTCCCCTCCCCCTCTAAACGGGGCGAGGGTGCCTGGCGGCGGTGCCAGCCGCCACACCTCTCACGACCTCGCCAGGTCGCGGAGCACTTTGTGCAGAATGCCGCCGTTGCGGTAGTACTCGACCTCGATCGGCGAATCGATGCGGCACAAGGCGGTGAAACGGACCGGCGTGCCGTCCTTCTTGGTCGCCGTCACTTCGACGGCTTGCCGCGGCTTGAGCGAGTCATCGAGACTGATATCAAACGTCTCCGTGCCATCCAGACCCAGGTGCTTGACGTCTTCCCCCTGGCGGAATTCGAGCGGCAAGACTCCCATCCCGACGAGGTTCGAGCGGTGGATGCGCTCGTAGCTCTTGGCGATCACCGCCCGGATGCCCAGCAGATAGGTTCCCTTGGCGGCCCAGTCTCGCGACGAACCTGTGCCGTATTCCTCGCCCGCCAGGATGACCAGCGGGGTGCCGTCGTCTTTGTATTTCATCGCCGCGTCGAAGATCGGCATCTGGGCGCCCGTGGGCAAGTAGCGCGTCACACCCCCTTCGACTCCGGGGCAAAGCTGGTTCTTGATGCGGATATTGGCGAACGTGCCGCGGGTCATCACGCGATCGTTGCCGCGTCGGCTGCCGTAGCTGTTGAAATCGAGCGGCGTGACGCCGTGCTGCTGGAGATAGAGGCCGGCGGGCGAGTCGGCTTTGATTGAGCCGGCCGGGCTGATGTGATCGGTCGTCACCGAGTCGCCCAAGAGCGCCAGCACGCGCGCTCCAGAGATCGCCCCGATGGGCGGCGGCGTCTCCGGCATGTCGACAAAGAACGGAGGCTCCTGCACGTAGGTGCTCTGCTCGTCCCATTCGTAGATTTCCCCCGATCCGGCCGAGATCTTCTGCCACTCGGGGGGGCCTTGCGTCGCGTGAGCGTACTCGCTTTTGAAGTTTTCCGCAGACATCGAGGCGGCGACGGTGTCCGCGATTTCCTTCTGGCTGGGCCAGATGTCCTTCAAGAAGACGTCCTTGCCGTCGCGTCCCTTGCCCAACGGCTCGTGGACCAGGTCGATGTCGGTCGTGCCGGCCAGAGCGTACGCGACGACGAGGGGCGGGCTCGCAAGATAAGCGGCCCGGACCTGCGGGTTGATCCGTCCCTCGAAGTTGCGGTTGCCCGACAGGACGGCCGCGGCGACGAGATCCCCTTTCGTCACAGCCTGCGAAACAGCCTCGGGCAGCGGTCCGCTGTTGCCGATACAGGTCGTGCAGCCGTAGCCAACAAGATTGAATCCGAGCTCATCCAGCGGCTTGTCCAGCTCGGCCTTTTTCAAGTAGTCGGTGACGACTCGGCTGCCGGGCGCCAGACTGGTCTTTACCCACGGCTTCTGATGCAGCCCCTTTTGGACGGCGTTGCGCGCCAAGAGGCCCGCGCCGATCATCACCGAGGGATTGCTCGTGTTCGTGCAACTGGTAATGGCGGCAATGACCACGGCCCCATCGGTGAGCGGCGCCGTGGTCCCGTTGAATTTCACCGGAACGGGGGTCGCGGGCGAAGCCTTTCCAAACGCGCCGGAAAGATCCTTGTGCCATTGGGTCTTCATGTCCTTCAGGAAGACGTGATCTTGCGGCCGCTTGGGGCCGGCCATCGCCGCTTCGACCGTGGCAAGGTCGAGCGACAGCGTGCTGGAGTAGTGCGGCTCGGGCGAGCTCGACGTGCGGAAGAGGCCCTGCTCCTTGTAGTAGCGGTCGACGAGATCGACTTCCTCAGCGGTGCGGCCCGTCCGCTTCATGTAGTCCAGGGTTTCCTGATCGACGGGGAAGAAGCCCATCGTGGCGCCGTACTCAGGGGCCATGTTGGCGATCGTGGCGCGATCGGGAAGGCTCATCGCGTCGAGGCCCGCTCCGTAGAACTCGACGAATTTCCCGACCACCCCTTTCTTGCGAAGCATCTGCGTCACGACCAGGACCAGATCGGTGGCCGTCACCCCCTCTCGCAAGCTGCCCGTGAGCTTAAAGCCGACGACCTCTGGCGTGAGCATGTACAGCGGCTGTCCGAGCATCACGGCCTCGGCCTCGATTCCGCCGACGCCCCAGCCGACCACGCCCAAGCCATTGATCATCGTGGTGTGGCTGTCGGTTCCCACCAGCGTGTCGGGGAACGCGACTCCGTCGCGCGTCAGAACCACTTTGGCCAGGAATTCGAGGTTCACCTGGTGCACGATACCCGTGGCGGGGGGGACGACGCGAAAGTTGTTGAACGCCTGCTGACCCCAGCGCAGAAACTGGTAACGCTCGATGTTGCGCTCGAATTCCTTTTCGACGTTGAATTGCAGCGACTGGGGAGTCGCGAACTGGTCGACTTGCACCGAGTGATCGATGACCAGGTCGCATGGAACGAGAGGATTGATCTTCTTCGGGTCCCCCTTCATCCGCACCATGGCGCTGCGCAGCGCCGCCAGGTCGACGATCGCGGGCACGCCCGTAAAGTCCTGCAGCACCACCCGGCCCAGCTTGAACGGGACTTCGATGGCCTTGGGCGAACTGGCACTCCAATTTGCCAGCTCGACGACGTCCGATTCGTTGACGATGAAGTTGTCGACGTTCCGCAGACACGACTCCAAAAGCACGCGGATCGAATAGGGAAGCTTCTCGACGTCCGCGATCCGGTCTTCGGCCAGTTTTCGCAGCCGAAAAATTGTGTAAGTGGCCCCCTTCGTATTGAGCTTCGCCTCCGCCTGAAAGGGATTTTGAGGTGCCATCGTCGTTCTCCTGGCGAGCGGGGGCCGCGCCGTTACAATCAGCACACGACGCGACCGCTACCGAGAAATCAGCCTCGTTCGTCGGGCCGACATTGTATTGTATGGGCAAAGAGCGGCAAAGCGGCGCCACTTGGCGACTCAGTCTCATTTCAAAGTCCGACAGACGCAGCTTTTAAAGAACTCTTCCAAGACAGGATCCACTCATGCTGCATGCTTTGGCCACGTTGATTGCACTCACGATGGTTCACGCGGTTGGAGCCGAGGAGACCGATCCACTCAGGCCGCCGGCGATCGCCACCGAAAGCGTTCCGGTTATCCCCGCGGAGATTGCCGAGCGGTTGCGGCAATACCAGAGCGTGCGGACAGCCGCCTTTCACGGCTGGGCACCCGACGGCAAGGGGCTGTTAATCGCCACGCGGTTTGCCAACACGATGCAGCTGCATCGCGTCTACGAGCCGGGCGGCCGCCGCGAGCAGGTGACGTTCTTCGATGAACCCGTGACGGGGCACACGCTCCGCGCCGCCACGGACGGCGCGCTCCTCGTCGCCATGAGCGAAGGGGGGAGCGAGCGCGACCAGGTTTATTTCTTCGAACCGCAAACGGGTCGCGCGACGCGGTTGACCGACGGAAAGTCTCGCAACCAGGTCCAGGCCGTGAGCCGCGACGGATCCAAAGTCATCATCGCCAGCAACGAACGCAATGGGCGCGACACCGACTTGTTCTCGGCGAATCCCCGCGTCGGCGGATCGATGCGGCCCCTGCTCCGCGCCTCGGGCCAATTCTGGAACGCGCTAGATTGGTCGGGTGACATGTCTCACCTGTTGATCAGCCGTTACGTTTCGATCAACGAGTCCTATCCCGCGATTCTCGACGTGGCCAGCGGCGAAAAACGAGAGATCCCGAGCGAGGCGCAGCCGCCGTACGCCTTCGGCCCGATGAGATACTCCGCCGATTCGAAATCGATTTACCTTTCGAGCGATGCCCGCGGCGAGTTCCTCCAACTAGCGCGACTCGATGCGGAAACGCTGAAGTACACGTGGCTGACCAATGACATCCCCTGGGACGTCGACGATATCGCCGTCGATCCGCGTTCGGGGCGCGTGGCGTTCACCGTCAACGCAGACGGGTCGAGCGCGCTCTACCTCCTGGAAAACGATCAGCCGAAGCGAATGCCCGTCGAGCCCGGCGTCATCACGGGCCTGGAGTTTTCGCCCGACAGCAGCAAACTGGGATTCACGCTGGCCCGACCCGACGCCCCGGCCGACGTCTTCTCCCTCACGCTGTCCGACGGCCAGCTCACCCGCTGGACGTACAGCGAAGTGGGCGGGCTGCCGACGTCGACCTTCGTCACTCCGACGCTGGTCCACTATAAGTCGTTCGACGGGCGCCAAATCCCCGCCTACGTCTACAAGCCGCGGGGCGCCTCGCCGGCACATCCGGCGGCCGTGCTGATCTCGATTCACGGCGGCCCGGAAGGCCAATTTCGCCCTCTGTTCACTGGAATCGAGCAGTTCCAGACGAACGAACTGGGCCTGGCGGTGATCGCGCCCAACGTCCGCGGCTCGTCCGGCTACGGCAAGACCTATCTCAAGCTCGATAACGCCGAGCTGCGCGAGGACAGCGTCCGCGACATCGGGGCCCTCTTGGATTGGATCGCCACGCAGCCCGACCTCGACGCCAAACGAGTGGCCGTCTATGGCGGATCGTACGGCGGCTACATGGTGCTGGCTTCCCTGACGCATTACAGCGATCGCATCCGGGCGGGCGTCGACATTGTGGGCGTCGCCAGTTTCAACACGCTCTTGAAGACGACGAGCGCTTACCGCCAGGACCTCCGCCGGGCCGAATACGGCGACGAGCGCGATCCCAAGATGAAAGCCTTCTTCACTCGCATCGATCCGGTCAACAACGCGCAGAAGATCCACTCGGCGCTGCTCGTGGCACACGGGCGCAACGACCCGCGCGTGCCCTTCACCGAGGCCCAGCAGATCGTCGCCAAGGTTCGCGGCAACGGCCGGACCGTGTGGACCATCTACGCCAACAACGAGGGGCACGGCTTTCAGAAGAAGGCCAACCGCGACTACCTCAACGCGGCGATCGCGGTGTTTCTCAAGCAGAACCTCGGCCCCTGAATCGGATGAGGACTCTCGCTTCGATGAACCGAGGCGAGGTCGCGCGCCGGCTCACACATCAGCGCACACTGATCCGTGGACAGTCCGTGCGCTGGACAGATGTCTGTCTTAAAATCCTGTTAATCGACGCCGGCAAAGTTGATTCTGCTTGCCCAGCCTGTTGGCATTGTGCAGTTCATTGTGCGACCACTCTTCAAAGATTGGAGGAAGAAACGCCATGACTGCGATTGCCCACCTCGCACTTTGGTTCGCAACGCTCCTGCCGGCGCCGAGTCAGAAGGTCTACAAGGAGTATTACCCGGCGTTCATCGAAGCCCGCAAATCGGGGAAGATGCTGCTGGTTGACTTCGGGACCAGCTTCGACTTCAAGACCGTCGATGCCAAAAGTCTTGACCGCTACGTGATTTGCCGCGTTCCGGTCGATTACACGCTGAAAATCGACGGCAAGCAGGCTCGGCTCATCGACGCCCCGGCCTTCACCTGTTTGCAGAAACAACCCGGCATCGCCGTGGTCGATCTGCATAACAAGGAGCACTTCCGCGAGACTGTCAGCGTGCTGCCGCAACGCTACGCCGTGGCGTACTATGTCGGGGCCTTGCTCGACCTGCCGGCGGGTTCGCTCACCCAGCGGACGCTGACCTGGGCATTCCGGGTGCACGCAGAGCACCCCCCCTGCACCAACGGGACGGCCGACCCCACCATGATGGATCACGCCGACCACCATTCGTTGAACCAGGCCAATTCCAACTCGATGTACCATTCCGGGTCTTTCCCGGGCAGTTTTGAGATCGTCGCCCAATCGTGGATGTCGAATGCCAATGTTGCCGACGTGGCCGTCGACCTGGTGAACCTTTGGCGGAGTTCAGCCCCCCACTGGGGAGCCGCCATCACCGCCTGGTCTCGCTACGGCGTCGATATGCAGACCAACGGCAGCGTCTGGTACGCGACCGGCGTGTTTCAATAAGATTCTCGCGATTTGGCCAATGGTCGCGTGACAGTCCCGGCGAGCGGCCAGCGTGAGCTGGCCGGTGCTTCGATCGGCGCGGCTGAGAATGTGACCCATCGAAGATTAACCAAAGAAAAGCATCGTCGGGCTTACGCCCGACGCTCGCCCGGGTCGCACGCCGACGCCGAGAGACTCGCTCAACGCCCCTCATTCCGGCAGCGGTTTTCCCCGTGTCTCGGGCGCCAGCCAGATCAGTCCCATTCCGATCAGATAGACCAGGCTCATCGTCGCGCAGGCGTGGGCGTGCGAAAGCACCTTCGTCGTTCCGAACTGACTCAAGCTCATCAAGTTGCCCGACTGTAGTGCCCCAATCGCCGCCAGAATCCGGCCGAAGTTGAAGCTGAAGCCCTGCCCCGTGGCTCGCACGCGCGTCGGGAAAAGTTCTGGCAGGTAGAGGGGCAGCCAACCGTAGAACGACGCCGTCAATCCGCCGACGAAGAAAATCCCGACCAGCAGCGGCCAGCCGAAGGCCCGATTGCCCAAATAAAACGCCAGCGAAGCCGCCAGCGACCCGAGGCATAAGACCGCGTACGTCGGGCGGCGCCCGATCACGTTGCACAACAGAGCTCCCGCCAGCGTCCCCAGGATCGCGCCGAAGCCGGAAACAATCTGGGTTCGTGCGCTTGCGGAAGCGGGGCTGATGCCGACTGCTTCGACCGGCGAGTCTTCGCGAGGGTGCTCAGCCTCGACCAGTTTCGACGCCCAGCTCGGCGCCAGCTGCACACTAGCCCATGTCCCCACCAGTGCGACGCCGCTCAGGCACGCACCCAACACCATCCGGCGAAGCGTGGGACCAACCGCCAGAGTGTGCCCACCGACCGCGGCGCCCGCACGGCGGAGATAACGGAAGACCGGGAAAATAAAACCGGCGACCGCCAGCGCCACGCCGAAGAGGGTGCCGGCGATTTGCACGGCCAGAGAGTACGGCCGGTCCGGTGTCCAAAGAAAAATCATAATGAGCGGTCCCGCCGTCCCCACGAGGACGGCCAGCAGATCGCGAGTTGCCCAGTGAGACGTCGACCCCAAGCGTTTCTCGTGCTGCCAACGCTGCGATTCCGGCACCAACAGCTGAATGAAGAACGTGAGCAGCGCGGGGAAGGCACCGATCAGCATCATCAGCCGCCATCCCGAATGGGCGACGAGCTTGTCGACCCAATGCTGCGCGAGACCGGCCTCGACGAGTGCGTGCTGTGTCAGCCCGAGAAACTGGTTCAGCACCAGGCC
>DASPSM010000630.1:0-2455 GCA_035623955.1 Planctomycetaceae bacterium | reverse complement strand
GCCGCCTAATCGGGCCGTTTGGGTCCCCGCCGGCATCGAGCACGGGATCGAGATGACGGGATCGGTGCTCGTTCAGACGCTCTATTTGTCGAGGGCTCTTCGTCGCGGGCTGCCGATTCGGTGCTCTGCCGTCAACGTTTCGCCATTTCTGCGCGAACTGATCCGGCACGCAGTTGCGCTCGGAATGCTCGATCGAAACGACCCAGTGTGTGCCCGCCTGATTGGCGTCTTGCTGGATCAATTGAGCGTCCTGCCGACGATCCCGCTGCAACTCCCCTGGCCGCTAGACGAACGCGCGCAACTAGCGGCGGCCTGGCTCCGCGACCATCCTGACAACGCGAGCTCAACGCGACAGGTCGCCAGGCGAGCCAACTTGAGCGTGCGCACTCTCGAGCGACTATTCCGAAGGGAGACCGGTCTCACCTTCGGCAAATGGCGGCAGCAACTGCGACTGCTTCACGCGCTGCGACTGTTGGCGGCCGGCCGCCCCGTCACCGCCGCGGCTCTCGAAGTCGGCTATGAGAGCGCGAGCGCTTTCATCGTCATGTTCAAACGCACGCTGGGAGTGACGCCGCATCGCTACTTCGCGACCGGTTCAAGCGATGCCGCCGGAAGCGCCCGTTCGCGCGTCAGTATTCGCTCGGAATCGGCGCGCCGTCGGCGCGCATCGCCAACAGCCGCAACAGCGAGCGGTCGATCGTCCGATTGATCGGCCGGACCGATCCGTCGGCAAGCGCGAAGTTCACGGCCTGATCGTGCAGAGCGCCGAAACTGAAAAGCTGATACGCGGGGGGCGGGATGATCTGTTGGCAGCTGGTGTAGGAAACTGCCGGAGCGCTGACTATCCAGGTCGCGTCGAAGTCGGTCGGGGCGGATTCGCCCAAAGCCATTGTCAGGCCGGGCAGATCGTTGCGAAGCCGGCTGCAGCATCCCGCTCCGTCGCCCCAGAGCCCGATCCACGACTCGCCAATCATCAGCGTGTTGGAAAGGCCATCGCTGATGTCTTGACTGCCGACGGCCCCATTCGGATAGAGAACGCCGTTGGTCCGCCAGACGATGTTCGTGGAGTCCGCGATGAAGTTCGGATCGGAGGCTGGGTTTGGATTGGGATTCAGGCTCGTTCCCAAATCCGGGTACGGCTGCGCGCCGGAAACGCCGCGGTAGTTCGTGTAGGCGTATCCACTGGGGCGTTGCGGCGGGAGCAGGGCGCTGGGACAGATGAAAGTTGATATTGGCGTTTTGAGTCCGCCGCTGTAGGGCGGCTCGCCATTGTTCTGGGAGCTGTATTTGGCCCAGTTGAATGAGCCGCAATGAGGCAAGATGTCGAAACTCAGAACGATGTTGCCTTGCTCGATCTGGGGAAGAATGAAGGCATGCCAGCCCCAGGGGGGAGCCATGTACCATTGCGTGGCGGTCAGCGGGGGGACAGGCGCCGGAACGCGCACGTACGAATTTGTCGCCAGATCCCAAGTGAACTGATTTGGGATCGGCAACGACAGAGGAGGCGAAAAAATGGCGATGCCAAGGCCAACGCCGGCGGGATCCTCAAAAGGAGCCGAGCTGTACCACAAATCGAGAGCGCCCGGCGGGAACACCCGATTGACGTCGAGATAATTGTGGCAAGCCAGCGCGAGCTGCTTGAGGTTGTTGATGCACTGCGTTCGCCGAGCGGCCTCGCGGGCCTTTTGCACCGCGGGCAAAAGCAAAGCGGCCAGCACGGCGATGACGGCGATGACGACCAACAGCTCGACCAGCGTGAAAGCCGTCCGACGTCGGCGGACCGCGCCGGCCGAATGCGGCGTCGCGAGCCGAATGCGCAAGGTGACCAATCGCACCGCCTTCATCGACTTTCTCCACAAGCGCCCCGGAAGTCTGAAGTCGGCGATAAATCCGTTGAAATTGTAGCAACCGCCAGTTGACCAAGCCAGAATTTTTGGCCGTTTGCCTGTCGCACGTTAGAACACATTACAACACCAAAGCGGCTTTGAAGTGTCGCATGAGCTGGCCGAACGCGATGAGGTGCAGAGGCGCAATTGAGCTTCCCGCGTCTGGATTTGACGCGCGCGTTGACTGATAATTGCCGGAATAGTCACGCTGCTGGCCCTCCGTTGCCGGTCGAAATTGGTGCGCCTTCTCGCGCGGCCGGAAGGACTCTTGTTGGATGAAACCGCCTTCCGAGGCGTCCCCGGCCGCCCGCGACCGGTTCACGGCTGAAGCGCGGTTGCCAGAAACGCAGCTCGCCGGCGACCCCGCCTGGACGCGGCGCAGGCCAGGGTGGCTCGTCCTGTGGGTTGGACTACTCCTGCCGCAACTGGTCCTCCTCGGTCCTGCGCTCATCGGCCGGACCGTCGACTTGCCGGTCGACTTGCTCGCGGCGCCGCACATCGACTACTTCCCGCGCCGGCCCGAGTATGCGAACGTCAAGATCCAGCACGCGGACGATGTCTCCGACTTG
>DASPSM010000606.1:0-2094 GCA_035623955.1 Planctomycetaceae bacterium | reverse complement strand
CAAGTCCGCCGCGATGCGGTGGCACTCGTCCGCGAGTTGCCGATTTCCCGACGCCGTCGAGGCCAACTCGAGCGAGAGCGGGAGCGGGACCTCTCGGTCGACCAGGATCGCAAGCAGCTGGCAAAATCCCGCGCTCTGGCGGTCACGGATGATCCGGCCGATCCAGGGAAGCAGGTGAATCCGCTCGACCAACGCCGCCGACGGACGCAAGAAGGGGATTGCAATCACTCCCGTCGCCAGTGCGAACACGAAAAGTGCGGCGGGCAGCGCGGGTCCCCAGTAGACCATCGAGTGCGACAAGGCCTGCAGACATTTCAAGAAAATGTGCGGCGACCCGCCCGACACGGCCAACAGATCCGTGATTCGCGGCACCAATTCCTCGAGCAGCAGGAGAAAGAAGCCATACGCGATGACGAAGATCAGCGCTGGGTACACCAGGGCCGAACGCACTTGATGCTGCATGCCTAGCAAGGTGCGGGCGAAATCTCCCGCGGAGACGAGCGCGTCGGTCAGGCGATTGGACCGCAGCCCGGCTTCGACCAGCGCCACATACGAAGGGGGGAACTCGGCCCCACAGTTGTCGAGCGCTTGCCTGATCGAGGCCCCCCGCCGCAGCTCTTCGCGGAAGCGATCGGTGATCTGCCGGATGTTCTTGGGCACTTCCTTGCCGCCCAGCCCGACTTCAATCGGTAGTCCGACCCGGACGAGGGCGGCAACCTCGTCGTTGAAGGCAATCAGGTCGGCAAGCGAGATCGATTTGAGGGCGGACGGAGCGGCTTCAGACATAGTCTCCCTGCCCAAAAGGACGGGCGAGACCGCAAAATTCGTCTAGAAGCGGTTCGGAAGGGCTTGATGGAACGGCCAAAGCCGGTCAGGACGCGTCGGTTTTGACCTCGACTTGCAGAGCGCCCAAGAGCTTGGTCAGCTCGGCCTCCTTGCGGTTGACAAAGAAAACGTTGTCGAGCACCACCGCCCGCCGCTCGTCGCTTGGATGCAGCACAAGGCGGCCGGATCCCGCCAGCAGGTACTCGAGCAGGTCATTGATCTCTTTGTCGATCCGCAGGCTGGGGGCGGCGAACCGCTCCATGTTGGCCCAGATTCCGTGGTGGTGCAGCAGCTCGTTCTGGCGAACTTCCCAGTAGTCGAATTGGGTGTTGATCCACACGCCCAGGAAGAGCACCGCCAGGATTGCCGCGAACAGGAAATAGAACTTGGCATTGGCCGACGGCGTGAGCTTGACGAGCAGACGGTGCACGGCGGGCCAGGCCTGGGGATACTCTGTGAAGAAGAACCAGGCGCCGATGCCGATCGCCGCCAACGCAAAAAATACCGTCAGAGACGTCGTCCGCGGAAAGTCGAACGCCATGACGCTCAGATTCATTCCCAGCACGACCAGGAAGAGCAAGCCCAAGACGTGCGTGGCGCGCACTTCCTGATTCGCATAGAAGTGCGAGACGAGCCCCGCGAGGATGGCCACGATCAGCGAGGGATACATAAACACGATCTTCGGGTGCGGCACCAGGTAAATCCGCGTATGGGTGTCCGGCCCGCCGGCGCTCGACATGAGTGTTCTCCCACAAGTTGGTTGAAATCTAACGACCCGCCGCGCGAGTTTCCAGCATTTTTTTCCCCAGCGAGTGGGAACTGGAGAAACGCGTTTCGCCCCACGAGCTAACGGGCGACCGGTCTGTGCGGATCACGCCGATTGGCGAAATTCTTTGTCCGCGGACGATGGCCGACGTCAACTCGGATTTCCCACGTACCATTCGACGGTCTTTTGCAACCCGACAGGCAGGTCGACGGTCGGAGCGTAACCGAGGTCCCGCTGAGCCGCGGAAATATCGGCCCAGGAATGCCGCACGTCGCCCGCCCGCGCCGGGCCGAACTCGGGGTCAAACGGCCTCCCCAAGAGTCGGCAGATTTCCTTGAGCAAATCGAGCACCGGGAGCGAGCTTCCGCAGGCGATGTTGTAGACCTTGCCCGAGACTCCCGGGGCAGAAGCCGCCCGCAAGTTCGCTTCGACCACGTTGGCGACATACGTGAAGTCGCGAGACTGCGAGCCGTCGCCGAAGATCGTCGGACGCCGGCCCTCCA
>DASPSM010000592.1:0-7059 GCA_035623955.1 Planctomycetaceae bacterium | reverse complement strand
TCGAGTCGGTGGGAATCGAGATACCAGGGCATCGGATTGTCGATGAACATCATCCGCTCCCGGTTGCGATGAGCCGCGAGCAGGAGCTCATTTGCCTTTGCGTCGAGCGTGTCCCATTCGTTGCCGAGCACGAAATCGCTGGCGGGCGGTCGATCGGCCCAGAAGTGCAAACTCATCAACCCAATGCGTGCGACGAAGCAGTCGGATGACGCTTCTGTATTCGCCGCCAGAAACGTGAGCAAAGTCGCTTCTCTTTCGGAAAGTCGCGTCCAGTGGCAACCGCGCAGGTCGAGCGGCACCAGATTTTCATAAGTCCGCGCCGCAATCAGCGCGGGCACTCCCCCCAACACAAGTGCCAGGCCGGCGGCGACCAGATTCCAGTTCGCACTCGAAGCGCCGCGGCTCAGCCGGCCGACCAGATCGACTTCCAAAAAGTCGCAGAAAAGCACGACGCCGGCCAGCAGCGTGGCCCAGGTCGGCAGATGAAACGGGGGCCCATCCACCGGAAGAATCCGCAGCGGTCGCAAGCAGACTGCCACCGTCAGGAGCAGGCGAAAGACCGTTCCGCCTCGCATCGGCTCCTCGCCAGCCGGCGGGATCAGCAGCAGCCACCCCCAGGGCAACACGAAGCGGGTCCAATCGGTGTCCCAACCGTAAACCGTCGCGCATCCGAAGATCAAGAAGGACGTCAGCAGCCGCAGAGGCCGCAGGAACATGCGCGGCCCCGGGCCCCACAAGGTGACGAGTCCGACGGCTGCGCCCAGCAGCGACCAGATCGTCACCAGGCTAGGGAGTTCAAAAGATCGCCCCGCGACCTGATAGTTGCGCCACTCGAAGATCAGCCGGAGCGCGGCGAGCACAACCAAGGTGAACCCAACACGGATTACCAGGGGTGCGGGAAACGTGAATGCGTCGGCTGTTTGCAACTCGCGACACAGGTCCACCACCAGCACGACGCCCAGCAAGATCGAAGCCAGAGTGCCGATATGGATCTGGCTGCCCGGCACCGGAAACGCCTGGATGGGCTGAAGGCATGTCGTAAATGCCAAGAGCAGCCGCAGCAGCCATTCGTTGGCGGGTGGCTGCCACCCAGTTGGAGGCACCAACAACAGCCAGACCAAGGGCAACACGATCCAAGTTGCTTGAGAATCCCACGATCGCGCAAGCATGGCGTCCGTGAAGATCAGAGCGCAGACAAAGAGCCGCAGCGGCCACAACACGTTCCTGCCCTGTCGCCCCATCCAAAAGGCGCCCGGGCCCAGCCCCGCCCCGATGAGCGACCAGGGGATAATCAGACGCGGCAGCGCGAGCGGACCTCCAAACCGGGCTCCCGCGAAACCGCGCCACGGCTGTATCAAGAGCGCCCGATAGATCCCTGCCAGCGTATTGCCCTGGACCAGCGCGAATCCAAGCGTGACGGTCGCCGCCGCGAGAACCCCCAACCCGCACAACAAGACGTCCCTGAAGCGCACTTCGCCCGGTCCGACGTGCGTCAGCCCCAGCCAGCAACACGGCACCAAGGCGGCCGTGATCATGACACAGAATGTGCCAAAGCCATCCCCGAAGCGCGAGCGCATCAGGACAGTCGGTAACGCGAGGATGGCCAGCGCCCCAGCAACGCGCAGGCACGTCCAGATCGCCGATGGGCGCGGACCGAGTGAAACGAGCGCCATACCCAGCGATAGCCCGAATAGCACGCCCACGTTGATCTTGGTCAAAACCAATGCGCCCGTGATCGCCCCCAACAGAAGCAACGAGGTGGCCGGGCGCGCGTTCCAGAACTGCGCCGCGATCCAGAACGCCGCCGCCAGCAACAGAGCGACGAGCTCCTGTGGGTGCCCCGGCTCGTTGGTGAAGACATCCAGATGAAAGATGGCCACAATCCAAACGATGGCGGCCAGGCCGAGTGCCCAGTGCATGCCCCGGGCCAAGCGCCAAGCCGTCAGCGCCAGCAGCAGGGCGGCAATTCCCCAGGTTACGAGCGTGACCGCACGCACGCCGTCGTTCCCGAGCGGAACGCCCAACAGGGAGAAGATCGCCCAGCGATCGAGGAGATACGATGGGCCGTAGACGAAGCTGCCCTGATCGTAGAGCGCGCGTCCATCCAGCAACTGCTGGACGGAGAGCATCATTTTTCCTTCGTCGTCCCAAAACGGGAACCGACTGAAGAGCGTGAAAAAGGCGAAGGCGGCTCCAGCCGCGAAAACGCCCGCCAGCACCACCCCAAGCACGATTCGCCGAACCACAACCGGCCTGGCAGGAACCGCCGCTGAGGACTCTTGCGCCAAAACCGCCCGTTCCCGCAAGACGACAAATTCCTGCTGCTTGATCGCCCGTTTGACTCGACTACTTGACGACGGCCGCCGGCGGCGGAACGGCGATCGGCGGCGCGGAGGCTTTCGCGTCGAAGTTGATCGATTCGCTCTCGATCACGAGGGGCCGCTTTTGGACGTAGGTATGAATCGCCCCGATATATTCGCCGATGATGCCGATAAAGAAGAGTTGCACCGAAGAAAAGAAAAACAGGCTGATGATGATCGGCGCGATGCCGACCGTGAAGCTGTACCAGAACATCAGTTTGGCGACGAGATAACCCATCGCCACCAGCAAGCTGACGGTGCCCATCGCGAACCCGGCCATCGTCGCGATCCGCAGCGGCACCTTGGAGTGATTCGTGATGCCGAGCATCGCCAGATCGTAGAGCGTATAGAAATTGTTGCTGCTGATGCCGCGCTTGCGCTGCGGCCGGTGAAAGGGAATCGTGGCGACCGGATAGCCGATATCCGAGACGAGGCCGCGGAAATAGGGATACGGATCGTCAATCTGGCGGAGCACGTCGATGAACGCCTTGTCGTACAGCCCAAAGCCGGTGGCGTTTTTGACGATCTCGACCGACGAGAGGCGGGCGACGAGCTTGTAGTAAAGCGAGCGAATGGCCGCGAACAGAAACGTCTCGTCGGATCCGATTTTGACCGCCATCACCACTTTCGCCCCCTCCTCCCATTTGGCGACGAACTCGGGAATCAGCGAGGGGGGATCTTGAAAGTCGCATGCCAGGCCGATCACCGCGTCGCCCGAGGCTCTTAAGAAGGCGTGATAGGGGGACCGGACGTGGCCGAAATTGCGCGTATTGAGAATCACCTTGATGCGAGGATCGTGGGCTGCCAGGTCCCGCAAAATGCTGGCCGTCCGGTCCCGCGAGGCGTTGTCGATGAAGATGTGCTCGTAGTCGTATTTGGCGAGCGGCCCGGCGAAAAGCTCGCGGATGGTCGCCGCCATTTCGCGGACGTTGGCCTCTTCGTTGTAGCAGGGCGTGACGATCGTCAGCAGCTTGCGCCGCCCGGCCGTCGTCGGCTGTGAATTGTCAGAGTCCATGTCACGATCGAGGAGCAGCATGATGAAGGGGGCGGTTTAGCGAAGGGGACCGTGCCGCGAGGAGTCTCGCCCGGGGAACCGCGTAACAGACCAGGTCCCAGGTGGCCAGCAAGTGGGGACGCAGAAACAAGGCGTACTCGTCAGACAGCGCTCGCATCTGCAGGGGCACGCGCCACAGATGGTCCTGGCGGTGATAGACGCAAACGGCCAGCGCCGGGGCGTGGAGCCGGATAATCCTTGAGGCTCCTTCGAGGCCCTCCGGTTCGTAGCCTTCGATGTCCATTTTGATGTACGTCGGCGTGGAGTCGGAAAGAAAGTGGTCCAAATCGACGCAGGGGATCTCCACGACCCCCTCTCCGTTTCCATTCGCGACGCACGAGGCTTCGTCTCCCTGCGCGGTAAATCGCACGGTTCCGGTCCGGGCCCCGATCGCGCACGAATGAATGCGAATCTTGCTACGAATGCGCTCGGGCAAGCGGGCCACTTCGCGCTCGAGCAGCTTGAAATTCGCCGGATCGGGCTCGAACGACTCGATCGATCCGAACGATTCGCCGCGCCGCTTCACGAACGAGCGGATCGTGTCGCCGTCAAACGCGCCGCAATCGATGAAGACTTCGTCTTCGCGAATCTCGAACAGATCGTCGGGCAAGTACGTTTCGTGCGAGACGGGAGCCGGCAGCCCGGCGAAATCCAAGTGAGTTCGCCAGCGGATTTGGGCGAGAAATTCTCGCCGCGACTCGTCGTCTCCCCAAATTCGGCACGCCTTCCGCACATCGTCAGCCGCCTCGAGCACTTTGCGCGGCACATCAAACGCGTACCAGGGGGCAAACACCTCGGGAAACTTCCAGAACAGCAGGGCGAAGGGGACGGCCACCGTGCAACCGGCCGCCCGCAGCTCGGCAATCAGGTCGTCCACAGTTTCGGTGCCGTAGGGACGCCAAAACGCGCAAACGAACGCCGCCGTTCGGTCAAATCTTTGAACCGCATCCTGCAAAGAGAAGACGGGGACGCCTTCGACCGATTTCCCCCAAAGCTCTCGATTGTTGTCGGCGAACGCGACCGGCTCGACGCCCGCTTTACGCAAGCCCGCCAGCGTCAGACGCCCGATGCTTCCCGCTCCGAAGAGCACGATCGAACGTCGGCTCGGCCCGGCCGCCTTGTCGAACGCCTGTCGCGCGCGATCCTCGGCCGACGCGGGGTCTTCGCGGAGAAGCTCGTCGACCTGGGTGATCAGTTGATGTTCGTTGATCGCTGGCTCCCGATCCGCACGACGCGCGCAAGAAATGCCCCTGCATTTACGTTAACTGGGGGCTGCCCACGCGGCAATCAAGGATTGCGGCCGCGTTCACCGGCCAACAGATTGCATTTCGGGTGCAAGTCACTGATTCGACGCAGGTTGAACGCCATGCGTCGGAACTTGAGTTGGGGCACACATTTCCCAAACCGACAGCTTCGCTGTCGTTCCGGAACCGACGGCGGAGCCATCGGTTTGGGAAACTGAACGCTGCAATGATTGCACAATCGACGCTCCAACCACGCTCGCCCCTCAAAGGACTTATGAGACAGATGCAATCTGTTGCGGCAAGAGGGGCGATTCGGCCAATTTATCGGAGCACGCGCCCGGCCGGAATGGCGTAGCAAATCTGCTCCCAGCAGTCGTCGCTATGCCGCCGCAAATAGAGCCGGTATTTGTCCGAAAGCGAAGCAATATAGAGGGGGATCGTCCAGAGATCTTCCTGCTTGTGATAAAGGCAGATCGACAGTGCCGGCACGTGCTTGCGAATCGTGTTCTGTGCCCCCTCCAGCGCGGAGAGCTCCGAGCCCTCGATGTCCATTTTGATCAAAGAGGCTCCCGAGTCGGCCAAAATGTCATCCAGGGCGCGGCTCTGCACCTCGTAAGTGCCGGCGTCGGTCACCTGGGAGCCGGCCGTGCCGATCGCATCGAATCGCACCTTGCCGCTCTGCGATCCGACGGCCGCGTTTTCCAGGTGGATCTTGTTGCGGACCTGTTCGGGCAGCCCGGCGACGAAGATTCCGAGTCGCCGGAAGTTCGCAGCGTCGGGCTCGAGTGCCACAATCCGTCCGAAGGAATTTGCCGAGCGATCGAGAAACGCTCGCACAGTGTCGCCGTCGAAGGCCCCGCAATCGACGAAGACTTCATCGGCGGTGATTTTCAGCAAATCCTCGGGGAAGTACATCGAGCCGGGACGCGTGGGAGGCACCGCTTCATCGAGCAGCGCCCGGTAGCGGATCTGGGCCAGGTACTCGGTCCGCGACGCGTCGTCCGCCCAGATCTTCGCCGCCCGGAGGATACCGCGCCGGTGCGGAAGAAGTTTGCTGGGCAGATCGAGGCAGCCGTGCGGCAGAAAAGTTTCGGGATATTGCCGGAAGACATGTGTGAACGCCACGACGCGCAGGCCGTTTTCCGCGAGTTGCCGGCGCACGCCCGCTCCGGTGTAAATCGTGACCACAAAGGTGGCGGCGCCTCCGAATTTGGTGGCTGCTTCCGCGGCCGAGAAGACGGGAAGTCCTTCGACGCTGGTTCCCTGCAGTCGTGGATTATTGTCGGCCCAGGCGACGGGTTTGATGCCGACTCGCCGCAAACCCTTGATCGCGATCAGGCCAAGCCGCCCAGCCCCAAACAGCACGATTGGGCCATTTGAACGAATCGGATTGGGCGCGGCCGGGCCGGAACTCACCTGATCGAGCACCCGCTCGATCTGTTGCTCGAGCTGTTCAGCCATGCCGTCGGCCACCTGTCGATTCCAAGGAAGAAGTTTCAGAACGGCGATGGCGATGCTCGAAAGGTCGAGCGTCGGGCACGCTAGTGCGGCGGGAATCGTTCCCTACTGGATTCGCCGCGAGCGTGGAACGGCGTAGCACACCGTTTCCCAGAACTCACTCTGGTAGCTGCGAAGAAAGAAAGAGTAGTCGGCAGGCGCACTGGTGTCAAACTGCGGATCCGCGGCCGTAGCGATTGCCAAAGGCACTTTCCACAGATGATCACTGAGGTGGTAGACCGTCACGGCCATGATCGGACGATGCCGGCGGATCACCTCGGCGGCGCCGGCGAGCGCCTCGAGCTCGAAGCCCTCGATATCCATTTTGATGAAGCTCGGCGCTTCGTTCGCAAGCAGTTCGTCCAGCGAAACGGCCTCGACGGTGACGGACCCCTCGGCCGCGACCGAAGCATTGTCACCGCCGGTCGCGGCGAACCGCAGTGTTTCTCGCCGCCGCCCTACGGCGTAAGGCAAAGCCGTGACCGAGCGGCCGCGTGGACCCAGGCTCGCGAGGTACGCTTCGAGCATCGCGAAATTCTGCGGGTCGGGCTCCAAGGCGAAGATGCGGCACAACGACCCGCCGAGTCGCTGCGAAAGCACGCGGATGGTGTCGCCGTCGAACGCGCCGCAATCGACGAAGACCTCGTCCGGAGCGACCGCGAAGAGGTCATCGGGAAAGTATTGCTCGTAGCCGGACTTTTTCGGAATCCCGCCGAAATCCGCCTGCAATCGCCAGCGAAGGATCCCGAGGAAAGACTCGGCAGACTCGCGGTCGGACCACAAGCTGGCGCAGCCTCGGATGAGCGCGGCCTCTCGCAGGATCGCGTGCGGAGCGTCGAGCGAAAAATGCGGAAGGCACTTTGCCGGATCGGTCCAGAGCAGCGAAAGGTAGGGGATCACTTTG
>DASPSM010000303.1:0-3038 GCA_035623955.1 Planctomycetaceae bacterium | reverse complement strand
ATCTCAAGCGCCTCCTCAAGTCCGCCGGCGATGCCGACAATCGCAAAAGAGCTGTCTTTGGCGAGTACTTCCGCCAGACCTTCGCGCAAGACGCGAATATCCGACACGATCAGGACTCGACGCGGGACTTGCTCCCCCGCTGACGCCGCGCCCAGGCGGCCAACCCGGCCGTCCTTCATCCCGGGAACACTGTCTTTCCGCAAACCGTCCATGTGACGATTTCCGATAAAGGGTTGGACGTGCGATAACTTTGACCGCCAATAGACAGCACATCAACTATTTTAACATGGTCCCCCCCGGGCGATTAAGCAAGCACTATTTTCCGGCGCATTTTCTGGCACTGTATTCTGGACCGCTACACTCGTTTTGGAAATCCCACGCCAATGATCGATCCATGAGAACGCCGGGCCGTCGATTGAGGCAGACTGTGGGGTCTGCCCCAGCCGATCTGGGGACGCGGAAAAGTTGCGGTACACCACACGGCCATCACGGAGCTGGCAAAGTTGGCGAAAAGCAAATGTGTCCCTTGTCGAGCACATGCGTTTGCCGTAGATAATTTTGACGAGTTAGCTTGGAACCGCACCCAGCGGTGATCGGCCGTCGCAACGATATCGGAACGCTCAAACCAGCTCAAGGCGAAGCCGTTCGCCCCCAATATTGGTATTTCGCGTTGCGACCGAAAAACATGGGCTTTGCGAGCGACTTTGACATGTCCGCAAAATACGAAGAAGCCGAGTTGGATCCGGACAGCTCGACTCGATCAGGCGCATCATCAAACGGGCCGGCGCCGCGAACCCCCTTGCGCTTCGGATTCTTACGAGGGCAGTCGCGGCAACGATGGAACAATTCCAGAGCCGAACGGCGGCCCCCGGTTACGGGATGAGCCATCGGAAGATCCATGACCGGCTTCGCGCGTTGTTGCGTCTCGTCGAACTCCCGGACCCGCCCGTTGGTCAGATACGCGTTAGACTGAAGGAATTGCCGGCCGAGATCATCGCCGAGATTGAAGATCGGGCTGGGAGGCGCTGGCCTCATTTGTTCGGTGAGGCGGCGTCGGAGATTTTGTGTCACCGCTGGCTCCCCGACCTTCCGCGAGACGATCTTGTCGCCATCTTGCAGTACAGCATTTCATATGGAGGGATGATCGTTCCCGGCCGGGGCAGAGGCTCGGATCGGCGTTCGCAGCCGCGCTTTGAGCCCCTAATTCGCGGCGTCGTGCGCGGCTCGGCATTCGGCAAGTCGGCGAGGGGCGAGGAAGCCGACGCGGTCGCCAACGGCCGGCCTCGCGACGATGTTGCTCTGGAGCTCATTTCGTTTCTCGCGATGGATTACGCATTAGCTACTGGGCAGCGGCCTGTCCCCGGGCGCAGCGACGGGTCCCTTCGGCGAGCTTGTGCATCAGGTTTTCGGCTGGCTCGAGCTGCCTGACGCAACCGGCGCGCTCCGTCGCTATTGGCGCGAATGGGCGCGAAGAGTCGCGCGCGAGCGCCAGGAGCCGGTCAACCTAAGGACTCTCCGCTAATCAACCGCTACGGATGAGGTCGGGACGCGGGTGGATTGAGTAATTCCATTCGGGGTGGAACCAGTCGCCGACGAGATGAATAGCGTCGAAGTCGGCGTCCTCGACCTTGACGCCTTTCTGGTAAGTCCGCGGATCGATGGCGCATTCGACTTTCAGGCCGGTCGTGGTCGTCGTGGCGCCGATCAGTTCGACGACCGCCAGATGGTCGGTTAGCGGGCGTCCCCGCCAGTTCTGCGTGATGTGGCAGAACAGGCGGTGCTCGATTTTATTCCATTTGGATGTCCCGGGCGGATAATGTCGAACACGGACCGTCAACCCGGTCTCGTCGGCCAGTTTCTGCAATTCGACTTTCCACAGCCGCACGCGCGCGCCGTTCGATCCGCCGCAGTCGGCCGTAATCGTCAACTCTCGGGCGTTCGGATAGCGCCGCTTGCCCATACGCTCCAGCCAAGTCCGGATAGACGCCACCGCGAACTCGGCGGTGTCCGACGTAACCCCGAGGCTGATCCATCCTTCGTTGGCGGTGACGTCGTAGACGCCATAGGGAGCGACCTTGCCGAGCGTTTTGTCCTCGAAGTCGTGAACATTCACGCGCAACGGCTCGCCCTTGCGTCGGTAGTCCGAACCCGCATTCTTGAAATTCCCGATCAGTTCCTTCTTCTTCGTATCGACCGAAATGACGGGTTGCTCGCATTCCTGTGCCGCGACGACCGATGCATTGATGTATTCGAATTGCGCGTCCCGGTCGGGATGCTTGGAGCCTTCCTCGGCCTTGCGATTGCCTTGCCGCGAAAAGCCGAGCCTCAGAAGCTCCTCGCGAACCGTGTCCGCGCCGACCGGAAAACCCAGCGACATCAGCGCCGCGGCCAGCTTGTGCAGGCTCTTGGAAACCCAGAGAAGGGGCCGCATCGGATCGCCGAGCGTCGCGGGCTCGACAAGCCGCAGAAGCGTCTCTCGCAGCCCCGGATGCTTGTCGCTGAGCATCCGCCGCCCGCCGCCTTCACGGCGCACGCGCCCCTCCGGAAAGGGCGCGCCGTCGAGATCGTCCTCGCCGCGGTTGATCGTCGAGCGCGCAAGCCCCGTGATCTTCGAAACCAACGCCAGCCCGCCGCGACCCGCCGCTCGAACTTCCGCTGCCGCAAACAGCCGGCGCCCGCGCTCGTCCAGCCTCGAGCCGAACATCTCCCATCGAACCCGAATCGCCGCCGCATCGATCATGAAAACGATCTACGTAATTGCTCACCCCTCTCCGGTTGCGTGTGACGGGTGCGGCGGATTGACTCAGGGGTCGGATAAGGGTGGCGCGAGGGCGACGAATCTGAATCGACGGGTCCATGTCCGCTGGGCCCGAGCTTTCGCTGCTATCGCATGATCGGAAGGATGCGCTGATCCGAGCGTTGATGGCGCAGGTCGCCGCGCTTACGGCGCGTGTCGCGGAACTCGAGGCCAAGCTGGGCGCGCCGCCGAAGACGCCCGACAATTCCAGTGTTCCGCCCTCGAAAGGGCAAAAGGCGTC
>DASPSM010000565.1:0-6090 GCA_035623955.1 Planctomycetaceae bacterium | reverse complement strand
GCCCTGCTGGACGACGTCCGCCGCGGCCGCCTGACGCCGAAGGATAAGGTCGTGTTCGTGCACACCGGGGGCACGCCGGCGCTGTTCGCGTACGGTCGCGAGCTGGGGGCCCAGCTCGCAAGCCGCAAGCGATAGGCAGGGCTGCGGCCCCCTCACCCCGCCCGCGGCCCCTCACCTCACCCCACCCCAGCCCGAAAGGCGCCTCACCCGACTCGACTGAGCTCGTCGCAGGCCGGCCCTCTCCCCGTCTTGCCGGCGTCCGCCGCTTCGGCGGTAACGGCCGGCGCGGACGCGATGCGGAATGGGGCGAGGGGGAACGAGACGGCGGTGGGATCGGCAGACCCTGCCGGTGTTTGAGACGGGGTGAAAATTCGCGGCTTTGACGGGCCGGATTGTGGCCGGCTCGGCTTGTTGGGGGCTCGCCGCGAGGCTAACGTGCCGGGCTGCACGTCTCTCTCCTTCCGATTCCGATCACATCCGCCTGCCGCATCGCCGCAACTCACTCCGGCGCGAGCCCGTCCCCTTCCGACTCTTCGCAAGGATCGATCGCCATGCGTAGCTCCCGGTTTTTCGTGTTTGGAGTTCTCGCGGCCAGCTTGCTGATGCCGGCGACCGCACTGGGCCAGGACTTCCACGTCGAAACGACGGTCTATGCGGTCGGCCGCGCCGAGCCGAAGGAACTGATGCGGAGCGTGACGCTCTTTCATGCCGGCAAGACCTACGATTTCATTCCGAGTGTGGGCGAGCTGATCGTCTTCGACCCGGCCCACGGGCAGTTCACGCTGGTGAACATGCGGCAGAAGCGGATGGCCGAGGTGCACATCGACGAGATCAACCGCATGCTCGGGATCGCACGGCGGGCCCTCAACGACCAATTGCAAGTCCTGCAGGGCGAATCGAAGCCCAACGAGAGCGCCATCGAGCAGATCCTTTTCCAGTTCAACCCGCGGTTCGAAAAGGCCGTCGTGCAGACCAACGCCGGGCCTCAGGTCGATCTCAAAAGCAAGTTCTTCAGCTATCAGGTGCTGTGCGCGGCGGCGCCGACCCCGACCCACGCGTTTGTCTACTTGAATTACGCCGACTGGGTCGTGCGGCTGAACTACGTGCTCAGCCCCGGTGCGATCCTGCCCGACCAGCGGCTGGCCCTTGATGCGGTGCTCCGCGAGGCGAACCTGGTTCCGGTCGACGTCAACTTCACGATCAACGGCGGCGAGTCGCCCAGCGTGCGGGTTCAGCACCGCATGTATTGGGAACTCAACGAGCGCGATCGCGAGCTGGTTCGGCAATGGGATGGCCTGCTTTCCCGCGGCGAGCTCAAGAAGGTCCCCTTAAAGGACTACCAGAAGTCGCTGTTGATGAGCCAGGCGTCGCGACGCCACTAGGCCGGCGGCGTAATGCCGGGGGGCAGCTGGTCCGGCGTGCGGAACGAGCGCGATTTGCCGCTCGGGTTCGCGGCTAGAATTCTCGGCGGGTTGCGGCTTCCATGAGGGCGTGTTCCGTGAACTCGCTCCGCTGGAACGTGCCGGTCAGGCGACCCTCGCAGAGCACCAGAATCCGGTCACAGAGCGTGATCAGCTCGGGCAGCTCGCTCGACGTGACGATGATTCCGATGCCGTCGCGGCAGAGGCGGTCGATCACGCGGTACAGTTCGGCCTTGGCCCCCACGTCGACGCCGCGGGTGGGATCGTCGAGGAGCAGCACTTTGGGGCGCGTGCGGAGCCAACGGGCGATGATCGCCTTTTGCTGGTTCCCGCCGCTCAGGCCGGTGACCGCCGCTTCCGGCCCCGGCGTTTTGATGTTGAGCAGCGAGATCGATTCGCGGGCGGCCTGTCGCTCTTTGCGGGCGGAGATCAGGCTGGCGGTGGCCGCTTCCTCGAGCATGCAGACAGTGATGTTCTCGCGAACGTTGAGTTGCGGAAACAGGCCGAGCCGCTTGCGATCCTCGGTCACGAGCGCGACGCCGGCTCGCTTGGCGTCGGCCGGCGAGGCGAACTGGACGTCTCTGCCGTCGAGCACGATTTGCCCCTCCGGCGGCTCCGCGGAGGTGCCGAACAGACACTCGAGCAGCTCGGTGCGCCCCGCCCCCATCAGGCCGGCGACGCCCAGCACCTCTCCGCGGCGCAACTGGAAGCTGACGTTCCGCAGCCGCCAGCTGCGGGCGTGCCCCGTCCAGGGGAGCGACAGCGACTTGACCTCGAGCACGACGTCGCCCGGCTGTCGTCCCTCGGCGTGATGAAAACTGCTGATCTCGCGGCCGACCATCAGATGCGTCAGCTCGCGCGGACTGGTTTCGCCACGGGCCATCGTGCGGACGTGCTTGCCGTCCCGCAGCACGGTGATGCGGTCCGAACGGCGGAAGACTTCGTCCAGCTTGTGCGAGATGTAAACGATCGTCACCCCGCGGGCGAGCAGCCGGTCGATGATCCGGAACAGCCGTTCGACTTCCGCTTCGGTGAGGGCGCTCGTCGGCTCATCCATGATCAAAATCGACGCATCCTGCGAGAGGGCCTTGGCGATCTCGACCAGCTGCTGGTCGCCGACGCGCAGTCGGCGCACCGGTTGATCGGGACGGATATTGCATTCCAGCTCCGCAAATAGCGTGGCGGCCGCCCGCTGCATCGCCCGGTCGTCCAGGAGGCCCAGGGCCGTGCGGCGCTCGCGCCCCAGGAAGACGTTGGCCGCGGCGGAGAGATCCTCGACCAGGTTCAACTCCTGGTGGATGATCGAAATCCCGGCCGCCTCGGCCCGGCGCGTATTGGCGAAGCGGACTTCGTCGCCGGACATCCGCAGCGTCCCGTCGAAATCGGTGATCACGCCCGAGAGGATCTTCATCAACGTGCTCTTGCCGGCGCCGTTCTCGCCCACGACGGCGTGAAACTCGCCCGCCCGCACGTCGAACGTCACCCCGTCGAGCGCGACCACGCCTGGAAAGCGCTTGCTGACGTTCTCGATGGAGATCAGCGGGACGTCGGTCGGCATGCTGTGGTTCTCACTCCGCGGCATTCATTCCGTAATGTCGAGGTCGGGGAGCGAGCGGGTGAGCGATCGCGTGCCCGAGCGGGTGACCTTGGTTCCGGAAAGATCGAGTCGCTGAAGCGTCGTGAGGCTCCGGAGCACGCCGATTCCATCGTCGGTGACCTCGGTGCCGGCCAACGAGAGATCCGTGACGTGCAGCGCCTGGAACTTGTCGACGAGCGCTTCGAGTGCCGCATCGTCCAGGTGAGTCCCACCCAGGTCGACGCGGGCCCTGTCGGGCCGCGCTTCGATTTTTCCGCCGGCCGCACGAATCGCCGAAGTCGCCGATGCCAGTCGGTAGGCCGGTATGCCGCGATCCAAACCAAAGTAGACCGCCGAAATCGCCCCCGCGATCACGACGACGCCGACCCAACGGTCGAGACCTTGCTGCTGCCGGCGGAGCACGAGCAACAGTGCGAAGATCGAGCCGCCAGCCCAGGCTCCCAGGACCGGTCCGTCCAGGTTTGTCCAGTCCTCGAGCAATGTCGGTCCGACGAGGACCGTGATCGTTCCGAAAATCAGCGCGAGATTGATTGCCGCCACAAACCCCAGCGCGCCGGCGAAAAATCCCTGGCGGCCGCGGAGGTGGGCCGTCTGGCTGAACGCGACGGCAAACACGACGACCAGTCCGACGATCAGCCCTTCGTAAACCCGCGAGCCCGTCTTGATGACCTTTGCGACGCCGTCGATGACGGTCCGCAAAAAGATCGTGCCCAGCACCGTCCCGCCGATGGTCCCCACGCCCCCTTGCAGGCTGCAACCCCCCACGACCGCGGCGGCAATCGCGTTGAGTTCGTAACCCATCCCGAGAGTCGTCGGGTCGGCGACGCTCACTTCGCAGATATAAAGGATGCCGGCAATCGAAGAGAGGACCGCGCTGAAACAATACGCGAACCACTTGAGGCGGTCGGTTCGCACGCCGCTGAGGCGGGCCGCTTCCTCGTTGCCGCCCAGGGCATACAGGTGACGACCCAGAACGGTCTTGCTGAGCATGACCCAGGCGACGACCGCCAATGCGGCAAACAGCACCGCCGGGATCCAGACGGAGGTCGCCAGGTACCGAAAGCGCTCGTCGTAGATCTGGATCTGGCTGCTGCGGCCGCCGAGCGCGGCCTTGGTGATGCTGTTGCATATCGCCCAGGCAAAGCTGCGCAAGCCGACCAGAGTGGCCAGCGTCGCAATAAACGGCGGCAAGCGAACGGTCGTGATCAACCAGGCGTGCAGGCTGCCGATGAGAAATCCGATGACGAGCGTGCCGCCGATCGCCGCGGCCAGCACGGGCAGGCCGATCAAGGCCTCGCCGCCGCGCATGCGATCGGGCGCCAACAGCAACAAGAACGTCGCGCAGATCGTGCCGCTGAAACAGATGACCGAGCCGGAGGAGAGATCGATCCCGCCGGAAATGATTACGACGGCGGAGCCCAGCGCGAAGATGCCCAACAGCGACGTCTGCCGCATGATCTCGCGGGCGTTCCGCCAGGGATCGTGATAGTAGTTATGCTGCGAGTCCAAGAGCGTCGTGAGGACCACGACGAGGGCGATCGCCAGGAAGAGGCCGAACTCATGTCGGCGCAACGGGCGACGCGGGTCGCGCTCGGCCGCTTGAAGATCGACCATCAGTCCCTAGGACCCTTCCAGCCGATACTTCGCGAGCCAAATCTTGAACTTGTCGAGCGTCAAGAACTCGGTCTTGGGGCCGAACAAGTCCCGCTTGAGGGGCGACTGGTCGCCGGGAACGACGATCTTCAGCCCCGTGTCGTAAAGATCCCCGTCGGGCTGGCCATGATGGGGGAGCATCGCCGCCACGGTCTTTTGATCGTTTTCGTAAAGGGCCTTCATCAGGCGGACGCCTTGATAGCCCATCTCGTACGGGTTCTGGACGACCATCGCGTCGATATTGCCGTCGCCGATTTCCTTGATGGCGATTGGCTCCGCGTCGAAGACCACGATCGTGTAGTCCCTGCGAACGCCGAGTTCTTTCACCACGTCCGTGATGGCGGGGGCGTTGTACGACCAGATGCCGACGAGCGTCGTCAGCTTCCCTTTGTGATTCTGGATGGCGTTGCGCACGTTCTCGCGAGCTCGGGGCCGATCCATGTCGTCGGCCGCGGTGTCGAGCGATTTGAACTTCGCCCCGGCTCCGTCCGCGAAGCCTTTGATGCGCTCGATCGCGTTTTGTGCTCCCACCTTCCCCACGAAGGTCACGTAGCCACCCCCGGTCGGCCGCAAGCCCTTGGCGCACGCGCCCAGCTCCCGCCCTCCAACCAGGTTGTCGGTCCCGATGAAGGCGAAGCGGCAGTCGCGAAATTTGTCGCGATCGACGTCCGAGTCGATGGTGACGATCTTGATTCCCTTTTTTTGCAGCTTGCGAAGCTCGTCGGCCACGGCCACGTTGTCCGCGTCGACGGCCGAGATGCCCAGCCCGATGATGTCGGACTGCGTGCCGAACTGCTGGAGCTTCTCGAGCTGCCCCGCCGCGCCCGAGTCATTGACTTCGAGCACGGCCCGGATTCCCGCCCTGCGGAGTTTGAGATCGCTTTCCGCGTCCTGCAGTCCGGCTCTGGCCGCATCCCAAAACGGCGAGTTTCCGTTCTCCAGAATGATGATCCGCTTGAGATCCTGCCCTTGGGCCGGAACCCCGCAAGTCGCCAAAGCGGCGAAGACCGCAAACAGGGAAAGTACGCCGCGCATCAACTGGCGCATAATCGAGTTTCCTTGCCTCAGGTTGTCCGGCTCAAGGCCGCCAAGTCGGCGCGGCAAACCGCAACAAAGCAATGGGAAAGCCGGTGAGCAAATTCCAGAATAAGGCCGCGAAAAAACCAAGTCAACGAGCGGCAATTGCGGCGAGCCGAGGGCTTAAACGCGTTCGATCTGCACGCGGGCGTCGTTGAAGCAGGCGCCGGCGCCCAGGTCGGAAAGCGTGTCTGGGGCCAGCGCGTTGGCGGTTTGGCCGTTATGCGTGTGACGGCCCCAGAGGCCTTTGGGGAGCGCGGCTACGCCGGGGCGCAGGTCGCCGTTGAGTTTGGCCGTGCAGAGCACTTCGCCGGAGTCGTTGAAGATGCGTACGGCGTCGCC
>DASPSM010000561.1:0-16037 GCA_035623955.1 Planctomycetaceae bacterium | reverse complement strand
CCTTGCACACCCTGCACAAGGACGTTGTCGTTGGAACTCGGCGTGTAGTCGGTACGGCTGTTTCCCTTCTTGCCGCAGATCGCCTCGGTAAAGTAGTCGAACGTTCCCGAATCGGTGTCCGGGCCGTAGAGAATGACTTTTTCATTGGGGTAAGAGGGGTCGAGTTCGTTCCAGGTTTTGATTTTGCTGCCTGATTCCCAAAGCTTCTTGAGTTGGGCGACGGTCAAGCAGTCGCACCACGTGTTCTTGGCATTCACAACGACCGTGATCCCATCAATCCCGATCGGCAACTCGATGAAGCTGACCTTGTTCTTGATGCACGCCGCTCGCTCCTGGTCCGTTATCGGACGGGAGGCGTCGCAAATGTCGAGATCCCCCTCCTTGAAACGTTTGAACCCCCCCCCGGTTCCCGAGATGTTTACGCGCACGGCAACTTTCGGGTACGACTTCATGAACTCTTCGGCGACGGCTTGAGTAATCGGATAGACCGTACTGGAGCCATCCGCCTCAACGCTACCCACGAAGTCAGCGTCGCCCCGCGCTTTGCTGTTCCCGGCCTCGCCCCGAGCCTGCGACGTTTTTTCGGAGCTTTTCACGCTGCAGCCACATGAGCCGATGACAAGCAGCGCGGCCACAGCGACAAGAAAGGGAGACCGGAACAAGGCGTGGATCATCGGAGTCGTCTCACGGGGGGGATGCCGCGCAATCAAGAAGCCGCTGCAGCGTAAAGGCGGAACAGAGAAAATCCAAGCGACCGACCGTTCCTCGGAGCATTTGTCACGTGACGAGGAACATCAGTTCAAAACCGGTCGCCGGACGCACCCGAAAGTGCGTCCGGCGCCGGCTGACTTTACTCGACTGCCGCGCACTGGCCGCGGCTGACCGACCTAAGACCCAAGAGCGGTCTTACTGGAGGAACGTGCCTCCTTCGGTCGGAATCTGCTCATTCGCAGTGACGAGATAGCGAAGCGTGACCGGGTCGATCAGCTCGCTCAAGAAGTGGACGCCTCCATCCGCCATGAGCACATTGACCCCGCTCGGATGGAAACTGAAGATCTCGTCGTTGGGGCCGCAGTTGTTGAAGTACCATGAGCAACCGTTGTACTGAGCGTAGCTGCCCGCATTCGTGTAGTTGCCAGTCATGTAGTCGGTGAACTTAGTATCGTACGGCTCCCCTCCACCGGCTGCGCTAACGGTCGTGTAGCCGATGTTTGGTCCGCCTTTGGGATAAGCGTTGCCGTTGATCGGCTGAAGGACATTGCCCGGAATCGAGTTGGCCTGGCCCGACACGCCGTTTGACATGTCCGGCTCTGCCCAACGAGGAAGTGCTCGGCGGCCGCTGTTGGTCAGGGTAGCGCCGGCGACCAGCGTACCACCGGTGTAAAGCACGGTCGCCTTGCCATTCCAATAGAAGCCCGTCCCGGCCGCTCCCCCGTTTGTCCCGAACACGGGATCGGCGTACTTCGACTCGGTGCCGTAAGGAAGATTCTCAAACACGCGGCCGGAGTCTTCGGTGACCATGATCGTGTGGCTGAGCCCATCCGAAATCAACCCAATCGTCCCACCAATTACTCCACTGGACTGGGCAATAGACAACGCACCATTCATTTTGGTCAGAGCGTTGCGAGCACCAGTCGCGGGATCGATGTCCGTGTAGTTTGTGACCATGTAGTCGGTGGTGCCATAGCCGTCCGGATCAGCCTGGTAGAGCGAGTTGCTCGGACACAAGAACCACGCGGGCTGCACACTTGCCGCAGTCTGGTTTTGCGGCGCGCGGTTATCGTTGTAGGCGTAGTTGTAGTTGTACTGAACAACCAACACCTGCTCTTCAGCATAGGGCGCGATCGCGAGTTGAAAAGACGGAATCGTGAACGTCGTGAAGGGTGGAGCAGAACCCGTGCTGGGATTTGTGGCCGTCGTGTAGTCCACTCCCTCGCCAGGGGTGGGGAGGGCTTTGGTTGCCGCCTCGAAGTTGAATGCGGCAAGCCCCATCTGGTGCAAGTTGTTCTTGCACTGGGTGCGGCGGGCCGCTTCTCGCGCTGACTGAACGGCCGGCAGCAATAGGGAAATTAGAACGGCAATAATGGCAATCACCACCAACAACTCGATGATGGTGAAGCCGCCTCGTGAGCGCGGCTTTCTGGAATTCATCGATGTCATTCGTCATGTCTCCTCTGTCAGAGTCTGAGATTTGTACGCTCTTCAAACACATGCCGCATCGACAGGTTGGACTTTGACTTGCGGCACGAAAGCCCGACGGCCAAACTCGCAGCAGAGGTCCCGCCGGCAAACTGCATCTTGCTGCGTCGCTCTCGAGGGGGGGTAACGATCACATGGCATCCCTCCGTGATTGAGGAAAATAGCGGCAACAGAGACCGCCAAAACAGGATGCGAACGTACCCATGCCTGTTGAACCTGTGATGAAGCCCCAAACAAGTTTTCATTCAAGAACCTTAATGAAGGCGTTCACAGAATCTTCATTTTGCGAGATGCGCCTCAGGTCGAAGACCGATGATTGGACCGGCTTCGTTCATTGTGAGATGAGGGCGACATCGAAGTTGATTTCCGAGAGCGTGGGATGGTTCGTTCTCACTTTGACGTGAGCGGGCGCCCAGGAGGGGAAGGCGACGGGCGGAGAGCCGGGCGGCACCTCAAGGACAAACCGAATCCCCTGCCGATTCCCGGTCTGGATCCCGGGGTCGGGCTCCACCTGAATCTTGAGGAAATCGACGTTCGATTCGACAGACGCCAGCCGAAGCTCCCCTTTCATCGAAGACACCAGAGCCGGAATCGCGATCTTCCGACCCTGTTCGTGCCGAAAAATCCCCAAATTCAACATCGATTTGCTCGCCGACCAGAGGGCGGGGCTGCCGACAATCGGAACCGGCTGCAGAAATCGGATCGTGCCGGTCCGGACAGCGGTCACCTCGAGGTTAATGATGGTGTCGGCCGTGCGAATTCTCGCCAAGGAGCGGTAATGGCCCCAGGGAATTCCCTGCCCGACTGTCGCGGTGACTTCGTAACCCGCGGTCCATTGCCGTCGGTCCAATTCCGATTTCGCCAACGGTTTGTAGCTGACAGTGAGATTCGCGTCGGCTGGCTCGACCGCGACAATTTTCAAGTTTTTGTCGAGCTGCGAGCCGATCAGGCCCGTCGCCGCGGCGCCGTGCTCCTCGGTGACCTCGCCGGCGTTCAGGGCCGGTGGCACGACCTCGATCTTTGGGACAACCTCGCCGGCGATTTCGAAGGCGACTTCACGAAACTCGGGATCGCTCGTCCAAACCAATGCGGTTTTGTGAAATTTCGGGTCGCCTTTGGTGGGCTTCCACCGAAGTTCGACGTCGGCAAAGCCTCCCGGAGCAATGGTCCCATTCTGGAGTTTGCTGATCGTGCATGTGCATGTCGTCGGTCCCCGGCCGATTTGGAGCGGCCCTTTCCCCTTGTTCTGAATCCGGAATGAGTGCTTTTTTTCTTCGTCGACCTCCATCTTGCCAAACTGATAAACCCGCTCTTCGATCGCGAGCTTCGGGAATGGCGGCTCTTCGGCGATTTTTGGTCGGGGATCGATTGTTGGGTCGCTGGCAATGCCGGCGGATTCTCTCGGCTCGCGCCCCGCTCGCAGATCCTCCATCTCGTTGTAGATCTTCTGTTTTCGGACCACGGTGAGCTCCTTGGCGGGCGTCTCCTTTTTCGTCCAAGGGCTATAGCGTGCCAGCCAGATGGCAACTGAGGCGACAACCGCCGTCGTCAGCACTCCGAAGGCTATTTTGAAATATCGCATGGTTCTTGCTCCCGTCTGAAATTCAACTTCTGGTATCGATTGTGCCGCGCGGCCGAGCAATTCGGCGATCGAGGCGGATGTGCGCAAGCAACCGCGTCGCGGCAGCGTTGTTTGGTTCTCGTTGCAAGATCTCAAGGCACAGTGATTCGGCTTGTCGCAGGTTCCCGGCGCGAGCCAGAAGCAGCGCCAAACCGAGCCGAGCGGGAACCGACTCGGGATCCGCCTGGAGGGCCGAGCGATACTCGCGCTCGGCTGATGCGGACTTGCCCGAAGCCGCCAAAGCGTTCGCCAAATTGATGCGAATGATCGCGTTCCCGGGCTGAGTGGCGAGCGACTTGCCGTAAAGCTCGATGGCCGTTTCGTAGTCGTGCTGGCGCGCCGCCACGTTCGCCAGGCCATTGAGCGCCTCGGCGTAGCCAGGCTTGCGAGCCAGCGCCTTTTGAAACTCCTGCGCGGCTTCGGCATATCGTCCTTGCGCCGACAAGGCGTGCGCCAAATTGGTCTCAAATTCGTGCGTCTCGAGGTCGTCGGTCCGGTAGCGAAGCCCGTCGCGGAAGTAACGTTCGGCGGCTGCAAAGTCCTTTCGGCGCGAGGCCTGCCGACCCATCTGGATGTTGGCGATCATGCTGGTCGGATTCCGGGACAGCGTCTGTGACCAGAGCGCCGCTGAATCGTGAAACACGCCCTGGCGCTGCCACGTGAGACACGCCAGCCCGACGAGCGCAGCGGCCGCAACCAGCCGCCGCACGCCCAGCTCGATTTTCGCGGGAGACGGCGCTCGCCAGTTCCATTTCCCCGGCGCGGTTGGCGCCAGCCACCACGCCGAGACCAGCGCCAGGATGCCAAGGCTCGCAAGGTACTGATAGTGGTCGGCGACGAACGTGTACCGCATGGGAAAGATGTTGAAAAAGCCCAGGGCCGGCAACAGCGTCCCGCCAAAATACAAAAGGGCAAGTAGCGCCCCGGATACGCGTCGCTGCCAGACCACTAGCGCCAACGGCACCGCGACGGCGAGGAGCGCGATCGTCCACGCCCACCATGCGGCGGGTTCAACAGTCCACCGCGTGTAGATAAAGGAGAGGTTCACCGGCCAGATAAGCGTGAGGGCGTAAGTCCAAAGCGCCCGCCCGGCGATCAGAAATCGCTCAACCGGCGTCCAAGAGAACGCAGTTCCCGTCGCGCCAACGTGCGCTTGTTCCAGCCAGGCCGTGTTCAATGCCGAGAACGCACCGACGGCAAACAGGGGAGCAAGCTGAGCCACGTCACGCCCGCGAATCCGTCCAACCTTCCACCACCGCAGCAGCAATAACACCGCCGGCAAAGAGCACGTGACCGATTTGCTCAGCAAGGCGGCGACAAAGAAACAGAATCCGAGCACGTACGAACGCCAGACGTGGCTGGACGCCGCCTGATCGCCCTCGGTCGGAGATTTCTCGACCCAACCGAGAAACTGCCAAATCGCCAGGAGATAAAACGAGGCCGAGAGCAGGTTCTTGCGCTCGGTGACCCACGCGACCGATTCCACGTGTACCGGATGCAGCCCGAAAAGGGCCGCCGCAAACCAGGCTCCGGGGATCGCGAGCCGGCGGAGAATCAACCAGACGCCGACGGCGTTGGCGGCGTGCAAGGCCGCGTTGATCAGGTGGTAGCCGGCCGGGTTCAGCCCCCACAGACGGTGTTCGATCCAGAACGTGGTGAAGACGATCGGGTAATACTGGGGTGTCGACTGAGGCTCGACCCAAATGTGCCTCAGTCCGCCCAGCGAGCGCAGCGTGGCGTTCTCGGTCACGTAGTCGTCGTCGTCCCAAATGAACGACGAAGAAAGCGACGGCAAATAGATCGCGAAGACCAGGCAAAACAGCAAGCAGCCTTCGCCAATTAGCCGCCAATTCCACGCGCGAAATCGGAGGCCCGGCATCCGAGTCGGCGATCGACGAAAAGTGGGAGGAGGCGTCATACGAAACCAAACGAATGTCTGGGGGCTGCAGCGCGAGCGAGCCGTCGTTGGCTAATGGGCTCGGTAGCCTTCCGCGAACGGAGGCCAATAGAATACCAATGAAGGGACCACGGCAGCTTGATCGGGATCATGAAGAGTCGCGTTGAGAAACCCTGTTGTGACCATCAGCAGCAGCGTCAGACCGGCGACGCCCCACGTGCTCCAAGCAAGCCACTGCTGAGGCGGCTTGATCTTCAGGAGATAGGGCCAACACAGGTGCATCAGCGGCGTCTCCGCTGCGAAATACCGCACCGGCTTGTACGCGAAAATGAGTTGCACCGCGAATAAAAAGCCGAAAGCGCCGACAAAAAACGCCGGCCAGCGGCGGCAACGCAAGTCCTCCGCGAACTGCCGCAGATTCCATGGAGCCACAAACAAGATCGCCAACGGAAACATCGCAGCCAGTTCCCAAAGCACCCAGGATCGATTCATCCGTTCGACGAGCGCGAGCAGTGGACTGAACTTCGTGACGCCGGGAAGAGGCTGAATCATCGCCGTTGGCCAAAGGGTGCCGTACGCGGCAAACAGCCGAAAGTAGTGCTGCAGGCCGGCCGTCAACACGGCCCCAAACACAATCGACGCGATGGTCCACCGCGGCCGCGTGAGACGCGCAGAGTGGGTTTTTGCAGGCGCCGGGTGGCTGCGTTCCGTGCTTTGCCGTTCACCAATCGGCCTGCGATAGAAGGGCATCATGACGATGATTGGCAGCGCGGCGATGGCGTTAAATCGCACGTTGAATGCGGCAACAAGCCACACGGCCGCCTCGACGGCGCCAATGACGCGCCCCCGATCGAGCGCCTCGGCGAAAGCCAGCAATCCGCAGACAAGCATCAGCCCCATCAGCCCGTCGTGGTGAATCCGCACCGTTGAAAAGAGGACGAGCGGGCAGGCAGCCAACCCGACGAGCGCCGCGACCCCCCATTGCGGCTCGAAGCCAACCAGCGCCGCAAATCTCCACAGGTACCACAAGGCAGCGACGCAAACGAAGACCTCGAACACGAAGGCCGCAGCGACGCACGCGCCCGGAACGATCAACGATTGCGGAGCGGCCTTCGAGCGAGGTGTCGCCACTCCGGGGAGCGAAAGCAACGGGTTCATCGTGAACTGCGAACCGGCCTTCAGGACCAGCGGCAACAACGGCGGATGATGAAAGACCGGACCGCGATAGATTGAGTAGGGCAGCTCGTTGACTCGCGGATCGTCCTTGGTCGTGTAATTGGAAAGGTCCCAACCCATCCGTTGGGACAAGACGTAGTAGACGAACTCGTCACCTTCCGAATGCGGCTTGAACAGCATCGGACAATGAACGAGGAGCGTGATGCCTGCGCACCACAGAAAGGCGATCAAGTAGGCGCGGGCATCCGGCTTCAAAAGGGCGCGATCCCGATTCTGCACGAAGCCACGCCAATCTTGGACCCAGCTCGCACCTTATTGGGCTTTGGCGAGGAGCTCTTTGGCGACCGTCGACACCTCCTCGCTCTTATCGTCCGCGTATTTCTTGAGCATCTCGACGTGCTGCTTCGGGTCGAATTTCTCGTCGGTTGCAAGTTGATGCAAATAATTGGCGCGCTCGTGCGAGTCGTCCAGGGCCGCGGCAATATATTCGGGCGTGCTTCGTTTCCCTGCATCCGGCCTTTGTGCGAACTCGGTCTTGTGGGCCTTTTCCAGCTGCTTGTTCATGTCAACATTGGATTTGCCGCAGCCCAACACAAGTGCACAGCAAAGCACGACCAGTGCTAACAGCGCGCGTTTCATGAGCTTTCGTCCCGGAAAAAAAGAGGCCTTCGTCCAATTTTGGGATTTCACTCAGTCCGAATTAACGTGAAGTTTTGAAGTCCTGATGAAGGCCGTAATACTTTTCGTGGCAAATTACTTCATCATTGCTCGCCAGTTAATGCAAGTCCGGCGAGTAAAATGCCGTCAATCATCGGGAGCAAGCCGTCTCGACTACGGTGCGCCCCTATAGGAATTCCCCCGGTGACCTACACATAATCTTCACGTTTCGTTGACGAAAAGCTTGCACGAGCCGTGTGTAATGCTCATCGGTCATCAAGCCGCAATCGGGCCATCGGTCAGTGTCGTCTTGGGCAAAACTCCCAGGAGCTCGAGCGACAGGGTTTGTTCGATGCCGCTTCTCGGCGGCGGGTTCCAGAGGCATCCGCGTGGGCCCAACTCCCATCCTGCTCGTCGAAGAAGGTCCAGTGAGAGAGCGCTTGGCCTCCCTGTTTGACCGGCCGGACAATGAGCCGATTAACGGTTCGAACAAGGGCGGTCGCATGTGCACCGCCCATATCCTTGCGCCACATCTGATTCTGCTCGACCTCAGTCACACAACCGCGGATCATCCCGAACTGTGGCGGCGGCATTGCGACGCGACGGCCAGCGAGGCGCCGATCTTCAAACTCGCCGTCGCGAAACAGCAACTCGGTGATCGAGTCGCAGACGTGCTCGAATCACATGTCGAGCCAGACTCCGATTCCTTCGCGACGGGTGATGACGCGGGTGCGTCCGAGTTCGCGCCGGCGCTACCGCAAGAACCGGTACTCCAGATCGGTCCCGTGCGCATGGACCGTCACGGTCACTGGGCGTATCTCAACGATAAGAAGCTGCATTTGACGCCGACCGAGTTCCGACTTCTCGAATGTTTCCTGCGGGAGCCCGGCCGTGCGTTCACTCGGTCACAGCTTTTGGATGTGTCGATCGGAAACGCCAGCTTCGTGTTGGAACGCACGATCGATGTGCACATTCGATCGCTCCGCACCAAATTGGGCTCGGCACGCGATTTGATCGAAACGGTCCGCGGAGTCGGCTATCGCTTTCGCAAAAGCTCCGACTTACTGTGAAGGGCTCGGTTCGCAGCGGCTTCTAGCGCTGCTCGAGACGGCCCCGGTAGGTTTTGAGCCACGAATCGAGTTGCGCCGCCCAGCTTGTCTCCCCTTGGGCGATGGCGAGCGCCCGAGCGTTCTCGGCCTCGCGAAGGGCCTCGGGCCAGCGTGACATGTTGGCGTGCGCGAACGCCAGGTTGGCCAGGACCAACACGTCAGAGGGATCCTGGGCGGCGGCAAGCTCCAACTCGCGGACCGCCTCCGGGTACCTGCGCACGGAGACCAGCAGGCCGCCCAGCAGGCCATGATCCTTGGTTTCATCCGGACGCAGCCGCATCGCCAACTCCAAATGGTGGATCGCTTTTTCGGGTTGGTTCAGCGTCGCGCAAGTCAGTCCCAAGCTGCGATGAGCCAGTCCCACGTCCGGATGCGCCGGATCGATCTCAAGCGCGTGCTCAAATTGCTCGACCGCCTCTTCGTGCCGCCCCGCGGCATCCAGAGAACACCCCAGGTTGATCGTCGCGCGAACGTTTTTCGGCTGATGGGCAACCGTATCGCGCCACATGGTGATGACGTCGTGATAGGCGTCCAGCCGACAACTCGTGACGACGCAAAACACGATTGCCAGAACCACAGAAGCAATCATCGTCACCGGCAGAGCCAGCCGTCTCGGCGAGAAGCTCTCGACGTTGGAGAGCCACGACGACTCAAGACGCCGGATCGCCGAAAACCCGCCGACAACCACCAAAACGACCACTGCGGCCAGCGGGAGATACATCCGCCGCTCCGCCATGACTTCAGAGGGCATCGGAACGACCAGTGTCGGAGAGAGGATCAGGAAAAACCAGGCACCCAGGTAACCGAACGTGCTGCGCCGCCACAGCAGGAAGAGCGTGGCGCCGCCCAGCAACGCCACCGGGGCGAGCCACGGAAGGGCAGCAGAAAGTGTCCGCAAAAAAGGCATCTCATAATGGATGACTAGAGGCCAAGGCCAAATCGACAGCTTGAGATACAGCAGAACCACCTTCGCCTGTGTGAACCACCAGACGTACGCGGGAAGGCCTGCACGTAAGCCCGCGGCGTGCGAACGTGGCGCGTTAATATTGAGCGTCAAGAGCAGCAGCCAGCCGCTCGCCAGGCCCGCATAAAGCGGCCAGGACTTCTTGATCGCGGCACGAAACGATCCGGACACGAAAGTCCAATCGAACAGAAGGGTCATGACGGGTGCCGAGACCATCACTTCCTTGCACGCCATCCCCGACAAGCACGCCAGCGTCGCTCCCAGCCCCGCCAGGATTCTGCTCGGCCCCGTTTCCGCCACGAAATACCGCAGGCTGGCGTACAACGTCGCCAGATAAAACAGCCCCATCATCGATTCTGTCCGCTGCGAGACGTATTCGACCGAGTCGGACTGCAACGGATGAATCGCCCAGACCAGCGCCACCGCGACTCCCAACTGAAAAGAAACAGCCCCAAACCGGTCGCGAAAGCAGTCGAGCAGCAGCGTGCGCCGAACAATCCCATACAGCAAAACTGACGACAGGATGTGGAGGACGATGTTGACAACGTGGTATCCGAGCGTGTCGTAGCCACCGACACGGTAGTTGAGCGCCAACGAGAGGTTGACCAATGGTCGACCCGACGTGACCGCGTCGCGGGGCGGATTTAACGGTCCCGGACGGTCGGCGGTGCCGAAGAGGGGCCGGAGACGCACGATCGATGGATTGTCGAGCACCGAGATGTTGTCATCGTGCACGAACGGTGCGTGGGCGGCTCGTCCGTAAACGCCGCCGACAACGATCGTTAAGACGGCACCTGCGATCCACGCCGCAGTCCACGCCTTGGCCCTCGGAGCCGGAAGGGAATCGGACATCGATTTGCCGCACCGAAAAATCGGCCCTGGTCCAAACGCAACTGGACGGCTCGCGGCCAAGGGAAGGCCGGCCGTCGACTCGGAATGTTCTAAGTTACTCCGCACTGATGACATGATCGAGCCGGCGCTCCGACAGGCCACCGCAAAAATTAACAATCGGCTCGCTTGGACCTTTTTGCTCAGGCGAGTATGGTTTAGTGCACAGCCGAATAGAGCTTTGACGGAGCGCCGCCGCTTTTTTTGCGCGGCGTTTTGCCGGGCGGGGAATTCCTGCGACGAATTCTCCAACTCAATGCAAACAGTGTCGCAGGCGGGCCGCATCCAATCCGCGAGGGATACGCCCCCAGATGCCCATCCACCTCGACTGTCCGGTCTGCAGCCAGCGCCTGAGAGTGCCCAATTTCGCCGCGGGCCGCATCACCAAATGCACTTCCTGTGGCAATGCTGTGCGCGTCCCACAACCGAAGGCAATGCTTGGGAAGGACGAGGATCAGGACGAGAAAGCCGCGGAGGACGGAACGGCAACCTCAAAGTCCAAGGAGCCCCAACCGTTCTCGCTCAGCGAACTCTGGTATCGTTCGTTCGAGCGGCTCTCTGGGTCGCTCGATTGGCTCGCAGATCGTCCAATCCGGATCGTGTTCGTCGCCCTGATTCTCGTGGGATGCTACGTCGGAGTCGCAGCCGCCAAGTGGGCACTGAGCAAACCTGCCGCATTGCCACTCATCCCCGATGAACCAGACGATCCCGAGCCGTGGGAAGGCGTCGGACTAACCGCCGCCAACGACCAGGTGCGTGTGACTGCTCAGTCTGTGACGACGGAGCAGATCAACGTCATCGCGCCCGGTTCGTCCGCGACTGTTAAAACACCCAAAGCGTATCTCAGAATCGCGTTGAAAATCGAGAATCTCGGCCACTCCGAGCTGAAGTACTTGGGCTGGTCGACGAGTGCTGGCAACGAGGGCCGCCCGGCCACCCTCAAGGACAATATTGGAGTTGTCGACAAGCAGGTCGTTTGGAAAGCGCGGATCGTCGGACAGACTCCGACCGCAGTGATCCCGCCCTCCGGCTCGATCGTGGACCTTCTGGTGTTTGAGCATCCCGGAACGGACGCAACACATCTTAAGCTGACCCTCCCCTCCGAAGCCTGCGGAGGGACAGGCAGCTTGCGCATTAAGATTCCACGAGTGCGCTTTCGCGATTAGGACATCCTCGGTCGTGCGAACGCGCTTCGCGCGGCGAGTTGTTGCTGCCCGGTTCCCATCGCCGGGGCCGGTTACTCCGTTGCAACGCGGGAGAAATTGGTCCAAAGTGGTTCCTTCGGGAGCAGGAGAAACTCTGCAACGCGATCGGGCCGCACGACGATTTAAGCCGCGACTGGCGATCACGCACGAGAACGACAGATGATTGCCATGACCGCCACTCGCGCAATCGACAAGCGATTTGCGCCCGACTCTTCGCGAGCGATCCCTCCGGCTCGACAGGGATCGAGCGCAGTGGTCCTGCTGTACGCGGTCACGATCTTCTTAAGCGCGTTCCTGCTTTTCCTCGTCGAGCCCGTAATTGCCAAGCTCATTCTTCCCTGGTTTGGAGGAATGTCGAGCGTTTGGACCACGTGCATGCTGTTTTTTCAGTCGGCTTTATTCGCGGGCTACGCGTACGCCCACGTACTCAGCGTCCGACTGAACCCGCGATTGCAGGCTGCCCTCCATGGAGTTTTGCTGCTGGCGGCCTGCCTGGTTCTGCCGATCGTCCCGAGCGATTCGTGGAAACCCCTGGGTGATGAGGAGCCGGTCAAGCAGATCATTCTGGTGCTGTGCGCGACGGTTGGGCTTCCCTTCTTCGTGCTCTCGTCGAGCGGGCCGCTGCTGCAGCGCTGGTTCAGCCGGACGCGCCTGTTCAGCGGGAGTGACGGCGGCTCGACCTATCGACTCTATGCCCTGTCGAACGCCGGATCGCTGTTGGCGTTGTTGTTGTACCCCGCGGGATTCGAGTGGCTGCTGGGCACCTCGACGACGGCGCGGTGGTGGTCGTGGAGCTTCGTGGCGTTTGCCGTTCTGTGCGGCGGCTGCGCATTGGTGGTTGCCCGAAGGGAACTCGCAATTCCTGCGGAGTCGGCAGCATCCAATCCGCCGACCAGACCGTCATGGGGAACGTGGCTGCTGTGGTTTGGGCTGGCGATGGTGCCCTCGGTCTTGCTGCTGGCAACGACGAATGCCGTGTGCCAGGACGTGGCAAGCGTGCCGTTCTTGTGGATCCTGCCGCTGTCGCTGTACCTGCTGTCATTCGTTCTCTGCTTCCAAAGCGAACGGTGGTGCTCGCGACTGTACCTGATGCCGGCCGCAGCGCTTGCGCTGGGTTGTGAGTGCGGCGCGTTGTACGCGGGCTCGCGCGTTCCTTTACCGGTGTGGATATTCGTGAATTTTATGACCCTCTTCCTGTGCGCCATGGCCTGCCACGGGGAGTTGGCGCGACGGCGGCCGCACGTTGCTCATTTAACGTCGTTTTACTTGCTGATCGCCGCTGGAGGGGCGGGCGGCGGAATCTTTGTGGCGGTGATTGCCCCGCTAATTTTCAAGGATTATTACGAGCTCTACTTTGGATTGTTTGGCTGCGCCGCGCTGATGTTGGTGGCATTGGGTGCCGACCGGGACAACATTTTGTTCGGCGGTCGGCGTCCGCTGTTCTGGGGGCCCCACGTACTCTGTCTTGGCCTTTACGGGCTCTTCCTGTATGGCGCGGCCTGGGCCAAGCGAGACAAGAACGTCATTGCGCTCGATCGCAACTTTTACGGAGTCTTGCGTGTCGTGGAACAGACGAATGCGGATCAGGAAGAGCCATACCGGATGCGCAAGCTCATCAATGGCAGCGTCATGCACGGAGTTGAATTCACGGATCCTCCGGAATGGACCCAGGTGCCGACAACGTATTACGGCCCAAAATCGGGAATTGGGCTGGCTCTCAGCTTACCGAGGAATAAACCGCGGCGTGTGGGGATCATTGGCCTGGGAGCTGGGACGCTTGCGGCTTACGCGCGGCCGGGCGACTACTACCGGTTCTATGAAATCAATGCCCAAGTCGAGTCGCTGGCTCGTGACTACTTCCATTACCTCGATGGTTGCCGCGGAACCGTCGAGGTTGTCCACGGCGATGCTCGGCTCGAGCTGGAGCGGGAGTGCGAAAAGCCCCAGCATTTCGACGTGATGGTCGTGGACGCCTTCACGGGAGATGCCATTCCTGTGCACCTCTTGACGGTGGAAGCCTTTGGGATCTATTTGCGACACCTGGCGCCCGACGGGATCATCGCGGTCCACATCACCAATAGATACTTTGCGCTGCGCCCCGTCGTTGCGGCGATCGCGGACGTGTACCGACTTGCGTTCGCCTCTATTCAGGAACGATCAGCACAGGGTGTCAATTTCCAAAACACGTGGATCCTTGTGGCCCGCGACGCAAAAGTGTTCCAAGCACCCTCATTTCGCGAGGTCGCCTCGCCTTCGTCGGACAGCCGAATTCTCTGGACCGACGACTACTCATCGTTGTTCGCAGTTTGGATCAGTCGAAATGATCCAACACGGAAGAGGCAGTCTCCGGATTGGGATGCCGCCGACAAAACCCGCCCGTCGGAACCGACGCCGAGCGAATGGGAACGGCTGACTGCGTTATGGGCAAAAGTCGGTCCGCTTGAACTGTCGCGCACGACCACTCCCGAGGAGTTGATAGCAACGCTCGGGGAGCCGACCGAACACCGTTCCGACCCGGAGTCGTATTCTTGGGGCAAGTTTGACGCCGTCAACAAAGAGGACCACGTCACGCGCCGCACCATGTTCTTTGCGGCGTTTGAGGTGGGCGGGCTTAAGACTTTCAGGAAAACCGAACCGGTTTATGTTGAGGGAGCACCTCTTGGATTTCGCGAAAATCCGTTGATGCGTTGGGAGGCCAAAGAGAAAAAATTCCTGCAGGGCTTGCCGCCGAAATAGCAATTTGCGCGATCTTTCCCATGCCAAATAGCGAACGCGGCTTCCCTCAGACGGACGAATTGCGACATTCGCGGCTGACGGGCCTGCTTCAAGCATCTGGGCAATGAGGGGCGGACAACAGTGCCAAAAGGGGAAGACATACCTGGCGACGCAGCACCGCGAAAAGGAGTTTCGCTTCGTAAGCGTCTGCTGTTTTCGACCGTCATCGCGATTCTGACCTATGCTGTGGCCGAAACGGTGATGACTCTCGCCCATCGCGACTCCGCGGCAACAGGCAAGTCCAACCGATCGGCGTCGCATCGCGGTCACAGCACGACCGACTCATTTTACATTTGCGAGAACAGCGGAAAGACCATTCGATTCGATCCGATTCGCGGCTTCCGTCTGTCTCCCGTTGCTTGCCGGGTTGCACGAGTCTCCAACGGCGAGGTCGAGTTCGTCGCGTCGGTTCGCGGCAATGCCCAGGGCTTTCCAGATCAGCACGACTGGACGATCCGCAAGCCCCCGGGGGTCAAGCGATTCCTCGTGTTCGGTGATTCCTTCACGGCAGGAGGACGCTTTGCTGTCAACTGGCCGAACCGCGTTCAAGAGCGTCACACGAAGCTGCAACTACTCAATGTCTCGACCGATGGAGGCGGCCTTGCCAACTGGTGGAGCAATCTCACCAGGCTGATTGTTCCGGACGGCTACGAGTTCGACGGAGTGATCTTCGCCTGCTTTTACGGCGACACAGGACGCGGATTTACAATCGCCGACCATGCCTTCGGCGACCGGCCCATGTTCGCTCGTGTGGGCTTTGACCCGACGCAATTTCCGAAAACGCGAATCGAAGCGTTGCAGCGGATGGCACCGCTCGGCGGGTTCTTCACAACGCATATCGTTGGTTCGGAAGAATTCGACAGGGCCATCCAGGAAAAATGTCTCGATCTTGGCGAGCGCCGCCTCTGGATCGCTAATGGGGTTGCCTCACTCTACGGCCGGGCGGTGGCTGCCCTTCCGGCCGCGAGACCAGAGCCCCTCAACGAAAGTGGGGCCTTCGCCGGCCCTCGGCTCGCAATGGTCGATGAGATTCGTAAGGCAATTGCCGGCAAACCCATTCTTGTCGTGCGAATTCCGGACCGCGCGGAATTGATTGCGCATGCCGGCGCTGAACCGGACGCCCCAGCCTTTGCAGAGGCTCTGCGGGCTCGCTATCTCGACGGTGCCGACGCGTTTTCTGGCCTCAACGAAGCACAGATTCGTGAGAACTGGTTTAGTCACGACCCGCATTGGAATCAACGGGGCTCCGATCGCTTCGCCGAGTGGATTGCCGGGAAACTGTAGCGAGTCCAGCTGCTGGGTGAGTCATGAGCATGCTCGACGCTCGGCTTCACATCCTGCATGTCGACATGGACGCGTTTTACGCGTCCGTCGAACAACGAGACCGGCCGGAGCTGCGCGGACGTCCGGTTATCGTGGGCGGTCTCGGCGGGAGGGGCGTCGTTTGCGCCGCGTCCTACGAGGCTCGCCCGTTCGGCGTCCACAGCGCGATGCCGATCGCCATCGCCAAACGGCTCTGCCCCAAGGCCGTGTTCCTGCCCGTCCG
>DASPSM010000298.1:0-12290 GCA_035623955.1 Planctomycetaceae bacterium | reverse complement strand
GGACGTGCCTTCACGAGCTGCCGTGCTTGGAGAGTAGGCGCCGATCTGAGCCCGAGCGGTCGCCTGTCGGCACACTTCGACCCCCGTCGGCAGAAGGGACTGGAATCGGCGACGGGGATCTGGCTATGCTGCTTCATGAATATTTGAGTGCGCCGCCGGTGCATTCACATATTTCTTTGTCATTGGTGATCCTCGTTTGCCGCAATCGGGCAGCCGCGTCTGCCGTTTGGCTCCCGAAGCGGTTCCCGGGGATCATGCAAACGCAGTCGCTCGCAGCCAAAGCCATCTCGCTCGCTCCTGATCGTGAAACGTCGCCACCCGGAGGGCGACGCAGCTCACTGCTCGTTCCCAGGAGAGATTGATGCAAGCGCTCTGCCCGAGGTGTTTGAAACCCTTAGAAATCCCGCCGGACGGAACAGAGCCGCGCTGCCGGTGCCTCGAATGCGGTCTGACGATCGCCCTCCAACAAGAGGTGACGCTCGAGGCTAAGGAGCCCGAACCCGACCCGAACCGCCCCGCTCCGAAGCGCGATGAGCTGCGGAACATCGGGCGATTCCAGATCGTCAGGTGGATTGGCCGAGGCGGCTTTGGCACGGTGTTCGAGGCCTACGACCCGGAGCTTGACCGGATGGTCGCCCTCAAGGTGCCACGACTGGAGCTCCCCGAATCCGCGACCGAATTCCAACGATTCACGCGCGAAGCTCGGAACGCCTCTCAGCTGCACCATCCGACCATCGTCCCCATCTTTGATCTCTGCAAGGTCGATGGGCGCACCTGCATCGTCAGCGAATTGGTTCAGGGATCGTCGCTCGACAAGCTGATCGTGCAGCGCCGATTTCCTTTCCAAGAGTCGGCGCAAATCGTCGCGGCGGTGGCGGAAGGCCTCGAGTACGCCCACCAGCGGAACGTGGTCCATCGTGACATCAAGCCTTCGAACATCATCATCGATCGAAATGGCCGGCCGCGAATTCTGGACTTCGGGCTCGCGCTGCGCCCCGAGTGTGACGTCACGCTGACGATGGACGGACAGATCCTCGGGACTCCCGCTTACATGAGCCCGGAGCAGGCCGCCGGCAAATCGCACGACCTCGATCGCCGCAGCGATATCTACAGCCTGGGGATTGTGCTCTTCGAGCTGTTGACGGGGGAGCGGCCGTTCGGAGGCAACGTGCAGATGTTGATTCAGCGGGTGGTGAACGAGGAGCCCCGCAACCTCCGCAGCTTCAACAACTACATCCCCGCCGACTTGGAGACGATCTGTCTCAAAGCCATCGACAAGGAACCGTCTCGCCGTTACCAGACCGCGCAAGAATTTGCGGACGATCTGCATCGCTGGCTGCGATTGGAGCCGATCCATGCGCGGCGGATCGGAAGTCACGAGCGGTTCTACCGCTGGTGTCGGCGCAAGCCGTGGCAGGCCGCCGCGATCGGCCTTGCCGTGTTGCTCCCCGTCTCGATTGTGATCGGGCTGACCTATCACGACCGGATGATCAGCGCGGCGAGGGACCGCGAACGGGCCGCCCGCCTGGACGCCGAGGGCAACATGCAAGCCGCGCGACGCGCGGTCGATGATTTCGCGACGATCAGCGACAACCGCATTCTCGACGATCCTGGTTCACAGCCTCTGCGCCGCGAGCTGGTTTCGACGGCGATGAAGTACTACCAGGAATTCCTCTCGAAAAACCGGAACAGTCCCGGACTGACCGCGGAAGTGGCAGCAACGCATTTCCGTCTTTGGCAGTTGCGGCTCAGCAATGGCGAGTCCGATGCGGCGCAGAAAGAGTTAGAACAGGGAGTGGCCGCGCTCGAGGATCTGCTGCAACGTGGCGCAGGACGGACGGACCTCGAACCCCTGGCGGCGGGCCAGTTTCGCTTTCCGCACTTTGTGAACCGCAAGTCCACACCCCCGTCGAACCCGCAGCGAGGCCAGAAAGCGTTGCAGCATTGTGTGGAGATTTGGGAGGGCTTGGCGCAGAGATATCCCGAGGTCGCCGGTTTTCAACACGATCTGGCCGGCTTTTACTGCTGGCTGTCGGGAGCTGAGTTCAACGCCCACGAGATGGACGCCTCGTTTCGCTCGATCAACAAGTCAATCGAGATCTCCAAGCGGCTCGTCGAAGGCTATCCAGAGAATGCCGAGTATCGACGTGAGCTTTCGCAGTTTTGCGTCGATTGCGGCCATAAGTACAGCATCACCGATGATGTTGCGCACGAATTTGAATTGCTCGAGCATGCGGCGGTGGTCGACCCGACGAATCCCGAACCGTATGCCTGGATGGCCTGGGTGCTCGCGAACCATCGCAATCCGAAGGTTCGCAACCCCACCCGCGCCGTCGCTCTGGCGCGCAAGGCCGTGGCGCTGTATCCGCGCGACGGAAATTTTTGGAACACGCTGGGAGTGACGCAGTATCGGGCGGGCGATTGGCGATCAGCCGTCGATTCGCTCGACAAGTCGATGATGCTGCGTGACGGCGGCGACGGCTTCGATTGGTATTTTGTCGCCATGGCTTACTGGCGGCTGGGCGATAAGCCCCGGGCTGAGGAGTTTTATCGCAAGGCCGAAGCCTGGAGGCAAAAGGAGCATGTGACACCGGCTGAGTTGACAGGAATCGATCAAGAGGCCAAGACAATGCTCCCGACGGCAATGATCCCTCGTTAACGAAACACACCTTTTTTAGACTTCGCGCTTCAAGAAACCTCAACTCTGACGAAAGGGCCCGCGATGACGAAAAAGAAAGCAACCGGCAGCAAAACCACACCGGCAACGGCAACCAAGATCGACCTCACCTCGCCAAAAACGGTCTGCGTGCTTGTGCCCGACTCGATCGGCGACCTCAAAGACGATCCGCTCAAATCACTCGCCCATGTGGTCGCTCACGCGGGCGAACTGTCTCTTGGCAAACCTCCGCACGCCGCAATCGAGAACCTGGCAATTATCAAGACCAGCAAGGTCAAGAAGCACGTTAAAAAGTTCGTGGCTGACTGGCCGAAAAGTATCCCGCAAGGCTGTTAGGAACCGCGGCCACGAACACGCTTGTCTCGCTTCCGGTCCTCGGCACCCCGCGGCGGTGGAAAGTCCTTCGGCCGATCCACGAGCGGCGCCTGAGCGACGACCGCGTGCTGTTGATCCATCCGCCAAGCGGAGTGTGGGCCATCGTCCACGCCCAGGCGGCGGACATGGTGCGCGCCTTGCTGGATGACTGCGAATCGGGCGCTTTGGATGGCCAGGGCGCTTCGGATCGCTCGTCTCTTTTCGAGCCGTTGCGTAACTGCGGTTTGATTCAGGAGCATTCGCCTTCGGGAGGGTGCCTGGGCGGGTGCTCCGGATCAAACGGGCAGTTGAATACGCTGATTCTCAAGCTGGTTGGGTATTGCGACCTGGCTTGCCGCTACTGCTACGACTACCGCGCCGTGACCTATTCCCGGCGGATGTCCGACGAGGTCGCGCGGCAGGCAATCGTTGATTCCCTGGCCCGTAGCGGGCCCATTCTCAAAATTTTGTTCCACGGCGGGGAACCGCTGCTGGCCATCGATCAAATCCGTTCGCTCGTTCCTTTCGCGCTCGAGGCGGCACGGGACGCGGGCCGCGAAGTGCAGTTTTCGGTTCAGACCAACGGCCGGCACTTCTCGCGCGAAACCGTCGATTTCCTGCTCGAAAACCGGTTTACGATCGGCGTTTCTTTGGATGGGCCCGCCGAACTCAACGATCGGCACCGCGTCGATCACTCCGGCCGCGGACACTTTGCGGAAATCGAAGCCGCGCTGCGGTCGAATCCGCGACTCCTGGCCAAGGTCGGCGTGCTGACGACGGTGACGCGCACCAACGCGGCGTCACTGCTCGAGACGGCGCGCTACATGCGGAACCTGGGGATTCGGGTCTGGGATACCACCCTCTTCGACGCCCACGGCCGGGCCGAGGGAGCCGAGGATCGATTCGCGCCGGCGACCGACGTCGTGATCCAATCCTATCTGGCCCTCTTCGACGCGGTCGAAGCCGGAGAGTTCGACCAGATGGCCGTGCACCCCGTGCTGCGCTATGTTCGGAACGTTCTATCGACGGAGCGGCGCAGCATGTGTCTCCGCGACGGATGCGGAGCCGCCCGAGACCTGGTCTCGATTGGCGCCGACGGCGCGATCCAATCGTGCGACTGCATCGCCGATCCCGCGCTCTTACTGGGGCGGATGGATCGCATGGGAATCGGCGAAGCGCTCGACGGTCCGATCGCCGACACGATCCGCGGCCGATCGACCAGCACACTCTCCCCGTGCCGCGAGTGCGACTGGCGCAGCTTGTGTGGCGGCACCTGCCTGGCCCGATCCGGTTTGCAGCGGACCGACGAAGTGGAGTGCCAGATCTCGCTGACGCTGTTTCCGGAAATCTTCCGACGCCTGGCCACCTCGGACCGGCTGGAGCGATACACTCAACTGTTTCCCTGACGCTTCCCAACAAACACTCTGTGGGCCTGGCGTTCGTCGCTTTACTTGGGCAACTGACTGATTGGATAGACGTAAATATCCGTCACCCCGAACGGCACGGCCCACAACTCGTTAAGGGTCGCGATTGTTTGAGACACACCGCCGCTGAGATTGGCGACGGCATCGGGGACAAAAATGATGACTGTTTTTTGCAACGACTTGTTCTCTGCTTTCTTTTTCGTCGCCGCTTGTTTTTTCTTCGCCATTGGCAGCCCTTTCAACGCAGTTGAACGTCGTGGAATCGCGAACCTCTGAAAAGCACGTTTTGTCTGCCGATATTGTGTTCTCAAGGTCCAATCCCTTCAACTCGCCGGGGAAGGGCTCCTTGTCTTTCAGAGAGTGCAGCGAGCCGAACTGGGCGCTGCATTCAGGATAGCGCGCCCGAGCAACTCGGAGCGCCGGAACGCGGCAGCCGCGCGGCTCGCCGCAAACGGACAGGAGAGGTCGATGGCACTCTGCCCGAGGTGTCACAGCCCGGTAGAGATCTCGCCGGAAGAGAGCGGGTTGCCGATTCGCTGTCCCAAATGCGACCTGACGATCGCCTTCGAGCCCGACATAACGCTCGAGGCCGACGAAGCTCAAGAGCCTGAGAACCGTCCTGGCCCAGCGCATGCCGAACTACGGAACATCGGGCGATTCCGGATCATCAGGCGGATTGGACAGGGCAGTTTCGGAGCCGTGTTCGAAGCCTACGACACTAAACTCGATCGGATGGTGGCTCTCAAAGTGCCTCGCCGGGAGCTGCCGGAAACGGCAACCGAATTCCAGCGATTCGCACGCGAAGCGAGAAACGCCTCCCAACTCCATCATCCGGCGATCGTCCCGATTTTTGATCTGTGCAATGTCGACGGGCGGACCTGCATCGTCAGCGAACTGGTTGAGGGATCATCGCTCGACAAACTGATCTCGCAGCGGAGGTTCGCCTTCCGCGAGTCGGCACAGCTGGTCGCCACCGTCGCCGAGGGTCTCGACTATGCCCACCAGCATCACGTCGTCCATCGCGACATTAAGCCCTCAAACATCATGATCGACCGCGAAGGCCGGCCGCGCATCTTGGATTTTGGCCTCGCCTTGCGACCCGACTGTGACGTCACGCTGACGATGGACGGGCAGGTTCTCGGGACCCCCGCGTACATGAGCCCCGAACAAGCCGCCGGCAAATCGCACGTGCTCGATCATCGGTCGGACATTTACAGCCTGGGGATCGTGCTGTTCGAGCTGTTGACGGGCGAGCGGCCGTTCGGGGGCAACTTGCAGATGTTGATGCACCGGGTGATGAACGAAGAACCCCGCAACCCCCGCAGCCTCAACAACTACGTCCCGATCGACTTGGAGACGATCTCGCTCAAGTCCATCGACAAGGATCCGTCGCGCCGTTACCAAACCGCGCAAGAACTCGCCGACGATCTGCACCGATGGCTGCGATCGGAGCCGATCCATGCGCGGCGGATTGGGAGCGCCGGGCGGATCTATCGGTGGTGCCGGCGAAATCCCTTGCTAGCCGCCGTGACCGGCCTTGCTTTGTCACTCTTGATATCGATTGCCGTTGGGATGACCTACGACGACTTCAAGATCAAAGGCGCGCGCGATCGCGAACGCGTGGCTCGTTTTGACGCCGAGCGCAACATGCAGGCGGCGCGGCGTGCGGTCGCGGCATTCGCGATGATCAGCGACAATCCCGCCCTCGACGACCCGGAAGTGCACGCGCTACGCAATGAACTCGTCTCGACGGCGATGAACTATTACCAGGAATTCCTCTCGCAGAATCGAGACAGTCCGGCGCTTGCGGCGGAAGTCGGGGCCACCTATTTCCGCCTGTGGCAGTTACACCTTGCCAATGGGGAGTCAGACGCGGCGCAAGCCGATATGGATAAGGGCCTGGCCGCCCTGGAAGAGCTGGCCCCGCGGGCCGAGTTAGTGGATCTCGATCCCCTTGCGGCGGGACTGTTTCGCTTTCCCCATTATGTGAACCGCAAGTTGACCTCCCCGTCGAATCTGTCTCGCCGCCGCGACGGGCTGCGACGCTGCCTGGCCATGTGGGAAGCTTGGGGGCAGAAGTACCCCGACGTTGCCGGCTTTCAACACGACCTGGCTGGCTTCTCCTACTACATGGCCGGAGAGGAGCTCCGCGACCGCGACATGGAGGCCTTCCTGCGTTCGATCGGCAAGTCGATCGAAATCTCGAAGCGGCTCGCAGAGCGACACCCGGACAACGCTCTGTACAAACGTGAGTTCTCTCAGTTTTGCGCTGAATGCAGTCTTTACTACGAGAAAAAGGACGATCTCGCGCACCAATTGGAATGGCTGGAGCACGCAGCCGCGGTCGACCAGACGAATCCCGAACCGTACGGCTGGATGGCGTGGATCCTTGCGAACCATCAGGATCCGAAGCGTCGCGAACCCGTGCGCGCGATCGCTTTGGTGCGCAAGGCCATCGCCATCCGTCCGCGCGACGCGAATTATTGGAACACGCTGGGAGTGGCCCAATACCGGTCAGGAGATTGGCGCTCGGCGATCGATTCGCTCGACAAATCGATGATGCTGCGAGACGGCGGAGACGGCTTCGACTGGTACTTCGCCTCAATGGCCTACTCGCGGTTGGGCGAGAGATCGCGGGCCGAAGAGTTTTATCGCAAGGCCGAGGCGTGGAGACAAAAGGAGCACGTCACACCCGGCGAGTTGACAGGGATCGACCAGGAGGCGAAAACATTGCTCGACGCAACGCCGAAGTCCCCGTAGCCTTTTTACTGTGTAACGACTGCTGAGAGCCGCATCCATTCCACGAAGCTCAACAACTTGAGAGGGGCCGGCAATGGCGAAAGGGAAAAAAAAGAAGAAAGCGAAAGCCATCGATCCTGATGCGCAGAAAACGATCACGATCCTCGTCCCGGATGCGATCGGCAACCTCGAAAAAAAGACGCTCCACGCGATCGGCAGGCTGACAGCCGCAGCGGCCTCGACATTCGACGTCACCGACGTGGCGATCATCAAAACCAGCCAGCTGTCCGGCAAATGCCATGGACCTCGGGTTTGGCACAAGAGCATTCCCGACGTTTGAACGCGGGGCCAATGGCTGCCCTCCGAGTTGCGCTAAGCGGCGGCGTTGTGCCCGATCCGCGTGCTCAACTGTTTCCGAGGCGCTCCCGATGAACCATTCGACTCACACCGCGAGTGCCAGGTCGGGCCGGGCAACGGAATCAGTGGGCGATGAGGGACTCGAACCCCCGACTTCTACGGTGTAAACGTAGCGCTCTAACCAACTGAGCTAATCGCCCTAAATCTTTGGGACGCTCTACGTTGGGATCACAGGGCGTCGTCGTGCAGCGGCCCGGCTGTCTCGCTCACTCTAGGACGGCCGGGATATACTGTCAATAAGCTCGCCGCGCGGCAGAAGATCGATTGCGCCCGGGCGAAATGCTTGTGGGCAAACGGCTTCGGCTCAGCCGCCGGGCGGGCAGAGGTCGTGGGCTTACCTCGCAATAAAGGGCTCTGTGATCACTCAGCCGTCAACCGTTTCTCGCCCAACTCCCGTGGCGAATCGGCCCGCCGCCGGCGACGCGCCTTCCGTAGAGTGGCTGCGCGAATGCGGCACCAGCATTCGTGCGATTGAAGAGTCAGCCGCCGGGCTCGCGCCGACCGTCCAGCTACTGGGGCTGCCTGCGCTCGACGGGCGAGAGTGGTACCGGCTGCTGTGCGAAAAGCTCGTCCCGCAGCTCGGGGCCGACACCTACCTCGTCGTCGCCGTCGTCGGCGGCACGAATATTGGCAAAAGTGTGATTTTCAATCACATCGCCGAAACTCCCCTGAGCGCGAGCAGTCCACTGGCTTCCGGCACGCGAAATCCCGTGTGTGTGGTTCCGGCGAGCTTTGCCGAGTCGCATGAGTTATCCGCGATCTTCCCGGAGTTCGAGCTGCGACCGTGGACGAGTGCGAATGACGCGCTTGTCGATGCGACGGATGACCGGATCTATTGGCGGTCGGTGGATGGCACGCCCCCCAATTTGTTGATCCTCGACACGCCGGACATCGACAGCGACGTGCAGGTGAACTGGAAGCGGGCCGATCGAATCCGCCGGGTCGCCGACGTGCTGATCGCCGTCCTGACGCAGCAGAAGTACAACGACGCGGCCGTCAAGCAGTATTTCCGCAAGGCGGCCGAGGAAGGCAAGCTGGTGCTGGTCATCTTCAACCAATGCCAGCTCCCCGAGGATGATTCGTACTGGCCATTGTGGCTCGACACATTCTGCCGGGAGACAGGTGTTTCGCCCTGGCTGGTCTACGTCGCTCCCAACGATCGTCGCGCTGCCGAGGAGGGGCGCTTGCCGTTTTTCGAGAAGGGGGCGAGCGGCTGCAATAACAACGGCCGCGCGTCAGCCGCGGACGCCAGCTCGGCTCCCGCCAATCTGGCCCACGATTTGTCCCGGCTGAAATTCGCCGAGATCAAGCTGGGCACGCTGTCGGGAGCGCTCACGCATCTGATGTCGGACGACGCCGGCCTGCCCGCTTTTCTGCGCGAAGTCGAGTCGCGAAGCGGGGCCTTCGAGTCGGCTGCGAAGTGGCTCTCGTCCGAAAGCGTGATCAAAGTCCGCGACTGGCCAACGATTTCCAATCCCCTCTTGGTCGCGGAAATTCGCGCCTGGTGGCGGCAGCGGCAACACGGCCTGGCCCGCCGCGTTCACGAATTCTACGACACGCTCGGCCGCGGAATCATCTACCCCTTCCGCCTCGCCGGCGACAAGTTGCGGGGCCCATCGATCAGTCCGCTCGAGCAGTACCGCCGAACCGAATGGGGCGCGATTCTCTCCGTGATCGAGGAAGTTTACGAGCGGCTCAACTGGCTTTCGGAATCGGCCGGCCAGCTGCTGAAGCCATTTCTCGATCGAATGCTCGCTGGCAAGTCGAGATCGCAGCTCCTGGAACAATTGCGCGTCGACCACGAGCGTGTCGACTTCACTCAGGAGCTTTCGCTGACCGTCAACGCGGAGATGCGGGCTTTTGAGGAAGGCAGTCCAGAACTCTATCGCTTTTATCGTCAGCTGACGAACGTCTCCGCCGCTGTCCGCCCGCTGACAAGCGTGGTGCTCTTCACGCTGGGCTGGGGGCCGGCCGCTCACGTTCTGTCCCCGATGCTGGCTCCCGTGGTCGATCTGGGGACCCACAGCCTGGTTCCGATCGTCGCCGACTTTGCCACGGGGGCGGCGGCAGCGGCCGGGGGCGATGCGGCCCTTGCCAGCGGAGCCAACCTGCTCGAAGCCCGCTTCCGACGGCTGCAGACGGCGTTTACCACGCGTCGGGTTGATTGGCTGCTGGCCCGTTTGAAAGATCAGGTGTTCGGGACCGTCCCGCGAGAGTTGCAGACCGCGGCCGAGGTCCCAGGCAGCGAGGGTTATCGAAAACTCGCCGCGGCCACGGCTCAGCTGGCACAGCAACTGGCCGACGTCACCGACAGCACGCCTGCGCCGAGCTCGCAAGTGACACGATAGAATTTCCCACCGTATGAGAATCGCCGCCGCATGAGCACACCGGAAATAGCCCAGCTTCAGGCCCTCGCCCAGGTCGACGAGATCGTCGAGCGGCTGACGCGTTGGACGGCAGAGGAAACGCCGTGGGAACCGCTGCGCTCGTGCCGCGCGCTGCTCAAACGCGTCCTCTCGCGGGTCGATTCGCTGCGGGTGCGCCTCGAAGCTCCGCTGGTCGTTGCGACGTTTGGAGGGACCGGGACCGGCAAAAGCACGCTGGTCAACGCGCTCATCGGCCGAGAGTGCGCGCGGACCGGCCGCCAGCGGCCCACCACAACCCGCCCGTTGTTGCTCGTGCATCCCGATACGGACCTGAGCGCGCTGGGCTTTTCCACGGAAGAGTTTGACGTCAGCCGCATCGATGCGCCGCTCTTGCGGGACATCGTGCTGATCGACTGCCCCGATCCCGATACGTCGGAAAACGATGCCAAAGGCAGCAACCTCCAACGGCTCCATCAGCTGCTGCCGCATTGCGACGTGCTGATCTACACCTCCACACAGCAAAAATATCGCTCGGGCCGCGTGGCCGACGAGTTGGGGCTGGCCTCCAACGGCTGTCGGCTCCTCTTCGTGCAGACGCACGCAGAGCTCGATCAGGATATTCGCGACGATTGGCGGCGGCATTTGGGCGCGCACTATGATGTGCCCGAGGTCTTCTTCCTCGATTCGCTCCGTGGACTGAAGGAACAACTCGAAGGAGCGGGGCCGTCGGGCGACCTCGCCCGCCTCCAAAACGTGTTGACGACGCAGCTTTCGGCGGCACATCGCGTACAGGTCCGTCGGGCGAATTTGATCGACCTCGTCCACTCGGCGGTGGAACACTGCCGCAGGGCGCTTCGCGAATATGATCCGGCGCTCGACCAGCTCGAAGCGGCCCTCGAAAATCAGCATGGCCGCCTGGTGCGGTCGCTGGCCGACAACCTCGCCCGCGAACTCAAACGCAGCAGCGCTCTTTGGGAGCGGCGGCTGCTCGCCTCGGTCACTCAACTTTGGGGCTTCAGTCCCTTCTCTTCCATCTTGCGGCTGTACAACGCGATGGGGGGGCTGATTGCCTCGCTAACGCTGTTGCGGGCGCGGTCATCAGCGCAAATCGCGCTGGTTGGAGCCGTGCAAGGGTTCCGCTGGCTGCGGGCCCGACAGCAGGAACAGGCCGCCGAGGGCCGCCTTGAGCGACTCTCGGCCACGAGCGCCGACGACAACGTGCTTCGCGAGGCGCAGGTGCTGATTTCAGGGTACGCCAAGTCAGCCGGCTTCGACTCCGGGCTTGTGCAGTCCGGTTCGCTGCAAACGCTCCGCAAACAGGCGCTGCAGGTCGAGGAGGAATTCCTCTCCGACGCGAGTCGCCAGATCGATCAAATCATCGACGGCATCGTGGCCCGCAACTCGAACTGGTTCACGCGGGCCTGCTACGAGGTGCTCTTCGCGATCTATCCCCTCTTCGTGCTGCTTCGCGTCGGCAAGAATTTCTTCTACGACTCGCTCTTCGGCAATGCCGCGCTGATCGGGACCAGCTTCTACGTCTCTGCCGGGTTGTTCTTCATCTTGTGGTCCTGGCTCTTCGTGATGTCCTTCTGCCGCCGGCTGCGACGCCATCTTTCCAGCGAAATCGAAGACCTGGCCCAATCGCTGGCCGAGCAACGAATTACAGGCGAAATGTTCCCGCCGCTGGCCGACGCCTGCCGCCAGGCACGGCTGCAGCGTTCCCGCCTCGACGCGATTGCCGCGACAGTTACCGGCCTGCGCCCCGATCGCACGGGTTCCCTCGGTTCCCCGCGAGGAGCCGCACGCCAGCTTGCCACCGCCTAAGCGCACTGTGAAGTGCAACCAGGCGATCAGACCGCGGCAGGCCGAGTCTCGTTCAGAATCTCGATCGCGCCCGATGCCACGTCATACATCGCGCCGACGATCAGAATCCGGCCGTCTGCGACCAGCGCGCTCAGCGTTTGGCTCTGCTTTTCGATCGACGCTACGGTGTGACGGACATTGGCGCGGGCTACCCGGTCGACGAGCGCGCTTTGGTCCGGCTGGGGCAACTCGTCGTAGTTGCGCGTGGCGCCCGAGTCGATGGCCGCTTGAATCTCGCGGAGGATCGGTTCGATGTGCTGGCAGCCGGTGACCTGGTCGAGCGGATCGGTGAGGCCGGCCGTTTTGACAGCTGTGGTCACCGCGCCGCAGCGGGTGTGCCCGAGGACCAGAATCAGTTTGGCGCCCGCCACCGCGCACGCGTATTCCATGCTTCCCAGTACGTAAGCGCTGACCACGTTGCCGGCGATGCGCACGCTGAAGATGTCGCCC
>DASPSM010000538.1:0-3892 GCA_035623955.1 Planctomycetaceae bacterium | reverse complement strand
GTGGTGAAGGCCTCGGAGGTGGTCCAGACCGGCGTCCGTGAGCTGGTCGCTTTCGAGCGCGACTTTCGTCAACTCGAGATTCGACGGTGGCAAGGCTTGCCCGGGACCGAGTTGGACCTCTTGCGGAGGTTGACCGGCCCGACCGGTCACGGTGCCCCCCTGCGACAGCACCCACTGGGCGGCACGTCGGTCCGAATCCGCGACAGCCGGTGCCGGCGGCTTCTGCTCTTTTGCGATCGTGCCGCGCATTCGGCTCTCACTTGGCGTCGCCACAATGGGCGGCGGAATCGGCGTCGGCAGAGCAGGCGTCGGTGACGCCGCGACCTTGGCTAATTCTTCACGCGCTTCGAAGATTTTCCGGCCGCCGCGGCTGAGCGTGAATTTGTCGGTCTTGAATGTGGCATCGCCCGTGGGCTGCTTGAGCGTCACTTCGAGTTGATGATCCCCGGCACCCAGAGCGATCTCCGCCCGGCCCTGCCCATCGTGGACCACGATCAGGCCGTCCTTCACGGTGACCGTCACGCTGGGATCGTCGACTGCAATGATGACTTGTCCTTGATTGGTGGCGACGCGGATCAGTTGAGCGCCGAACAGGAAATAGACCACCGCCAGCAGGACGGCAAGGCCGAGCCCCGCCCCAATTGCCCACTTCCTACCACGTTTGGGAGGTCCCTCCGCGGTGCTCGGCGCGGCGGGCCGTGACTTCTCAGCGATTTGAGGTACCTGCTCGACGACCTGTTGGCGCGAAAGGTCGGCTTCAATCGCGCGCAAGCGATCGACCACGATTTGTGCCGACGCCGGGCGCTCGTCGGGGCATTTCGCCAGGAGTTTGCTCACGAGTTCGGAGAGCGCCTGCGGCACCTGGGGATTCACCGTTTCCAGAGGCGCGGGATCCTCGAGTGCCAAGGCGCGCACCACCGAAAACAGGTTGTTTCCGCTGAATGGCCGCTTGCCGGCGCCCATCCGATAAAGCAGGCAGCCCAGGCTGAACAAATCCGCTCGCGGATCGACGGCTTCTCCCGCCAGTTGCTCGGGTGCCATGTAGGCCGGCGTGCCGATCAGCATCCCCCGATCCGAGATAGCCGAGTCATCGGCCCACGATTTGGCGCAGCCGAAATCGAGAATTTTGACTTTCCCCATCCGACCGCCGTCGACTGGCGACGGGCCAGGCTCGACTGCCCGTGCGGCGGACGTCGAGAGCTGTTTGTCCTGTGGTGCAATTGACTGGCGAACGGGTTTCTCTGGCCCCTCCAGCCAGATGTTCGCTGGCTTGATGTCGCGGTGCAAAAGGCCCCTGGCGTGAGCTGCCGCCAAACCGGAGGCGATCTCGCGCCCGATCCGCACCGTTTCTTGGACGCTCAACCGGCTTTCGCGGATGAGGTGATCCTCGAGGGTTTCGCCGTGAAGCAATTCCAGTGCGATGAACGGCGTGTCGCCGTGCATCCCGACCTGGTAGATGGTCACCACGTGTTCGTGTCTGAGTGCGGCGGCGCTCTGCGCCTCGCGCAGAAAGCGGTCGGCGTGCCTTGCCGCATTCAGCGGATGCATTACTTTGAGCGCGACATGCCGCTTGAGGCGAATGTCTTCCGCCTCGAAGACGACCGCGAACCCGCCAGACCCCAACACGCGCAACACGCGGAAGTCGCCCAGCCTTCCGATCTCGTCGGCCGCCTGCGCGGGGGCCAGATGCCGACTGATTTCGCTTTCCGAAAAGGGAGCTTCCCCCTTGTCCGACTGCGTCTTGTCATAGCTCCAAGTCGCCAGGGCGCTGCGCAGGCACTCGATCGGCAGATACAGCGTCTTTGTCGGCTCGGAGGTTGTGCTGCGCTGGGCTCTGACTGCGTTGAGCAACTCTTCGGAATTCACGCACTCGTCGAAAGCGCTCCAGCACTTCGGACATTCCTCGAGATGCTGTTGAATCCTGTCGGCCACTTGACCCGGCAGTTGCCCCAGGACCAGCCGCTGCAACTCGTCGCGGCTGGGGCAATTCTGTGGTTCAGCCATCGAACGCTCGTTCCTACGACTCTTCCCCCGCGGCCGGCGGTTGGCCGTTCACGTCGACCGCAGAGATGGGATTCGGGGGCGATGGAGCAATAGGACCAGGAATCTTGTCTTGCAGCGTGTCTCCGTCGATGATGCCCGTCTTTTCCAGCGCGCTCGGAGAGGCGGCCGGAGTCGCTGAATGCGGCGGATCCGTCCGCGCGTCGGACTGCGTCAGGTCGACAATCAGTTCCATCTCGCCGATGGACACAATGTCGTCGTGCAACAGGATCGACGCCGAACCCGAAGCGATTCGACGTCCATTCACCCGCGTTCCGTTCTTGCTGGCCAGATCGCGAACGCGCAGAGTGTAGTCATCCAACAGGAGAACGCAGTGGTAGCCGCTCACGACCTCGCTGACTGGCCGAAAGTCGCAGTCGTCGGCCCGGCCGATCAGCAGCTTTCCACGGGCGATCTGCAGCGTCAACCCGGCCCCGGGGCCTTTGACGACTTTCAGTTTTGCGTCCATCCGGGACCTCTGTGTTTTCCTGCTGCCGGCGTCGGCACTCGGTTGGCGACGCTTGGCGTATCGCGCGGGGTTTTCTCCTTCGTGCGCACAGCCCTCTCGCGGGCCCAGTTGCAACAGTTTACCACCGGAGAATGAGTGGCCGCGACCAGATTCTGTCGCAGCGGCAACCCGTGCAACAATCCGTAGTTCTACCTACAACGTGCGTCCGTCGGCAAACCAAGGCGGTTGCCCGTTTCCACGAATAGAAGCCCAAAGAACGACAAAAGACGGTGGCCCAAAATCCGCGGGCAACGGCCGAGGTTCACGCGCGAGAAGAAGTTCCGCGCGCAAGAAAACGGGAGGGCCAGATCACTCTTGCCCTCCCGTTGATTGTCAGATTGTTCGAATCGACCGGCTCGCGTTACCGGCGACCGTGTCCGCCGCGGCCGCCACGTCCGCCGTGTCGGAATCCGCGGTGTCCCCAGAAGCGATCGCGATATCGACCACCCCAGCCGAAGCCGCCGTCGTCGCAGCAGCCACCGTAGATCGGATAGCTGTAAACCGACGCAACGACCGTCGGAGTGCAAACCGGAGCGACCGAAACCGGCGTCTCCTCACAGCCGCATGAGCAATCGGGAAAAGCGTAACCGTTGTACCAGCCCCAACCGTAGTTGCGATAACCGAAGTAGCCGCGGTGCCGGAAGTGTCCGAAGCGATGTCCTCGGTGCAGGCCGTGCCGTCCGTGCCCGCCGCGTCCGCCGTGTCCACCCTTGGCGAAAGCCTCGGGCGAAGAAGCGGCGAGTGTGACAGCCACAACGGCGAACATCATTGCGGGCGCGATGACCTTCGAGATCTTCGAGAGCATGATCGACTCCTGATTTGTTTGGCAAAGGTTTGTTTTCGGTGTTCCCAGCGCTGCCGCTGGGTTCCGTTTGTCGTTCCACACCCTGCCAAGCGAACCCGCGGCTGATTTGTTACAGCGACTCTTTCAGTCGCGGTGCATCGACGGGCGCTGACTTGATCGCGCCTTTTATAAACGGCGCGCTGCGAAGGCCGCCCGATGACGCGGGAACTCGCCGCAAAAATTGGCCGCTGCGCGGGTTGTTCGCGCCCACGGAACCAATAAGGAAGCAGCCGCTCGGCTGCGCGACGACGGCCCCGCCCGATGAGCTGTGCCCGAGGTTCAAGCCCGCTGAGCGTTTCCCGCTGCCCGGCAACGACTTAGATCGTTCGGCCAGGCATGGCGCGATCGGGGGGCGGAATTCTTGGCTTTCTTCCGTAACACTCCCGTGCGCTCTTCGCTTCGAGAGGCAGACGGTCACAAGCTTCTCAATTCAAACACGATCCCTCGGCCATCGGGAGAAATACGATGAACCTCAGCCTCGCGAACATCGTGTCGAATAA
>DASPSM010000145.1:0-2034 GCA_035623955.1 Planctomycetaceae bacterium | reverse complement strand
GTCGATTGGTTCATCGATCGCGACGGGCTTGAAGATGCTCACGCAAGGAGCGGCGGTTCCCGTGGCCCAATGTCGCACGCCGGTTGGCGACAGCTCCGAAATCCAGCTCCCCGCCGTCTGCGAGGAAGCAATCAATCCCCCGGCGTGGACGCACGGCGCCGCAAGGCCGCCGCGAAGCCATGAATAATGAGGCGAAGAGTGCTCGCCGTGGTCGCGGAGAATGCTGGCGAGGTCGGCAGCAGTCGACGCGGACTCAGCCCGACAGAGCGTTCGAGCCGCGCGCGATCTTCCGGCGCCCGCCCACGTCTTCACGCGGTCGCCGTGCTTCTCGGCAAATCCGGGGATCGAGAGCACATTCGAGATGCTGCGCGCCCCTCGGACGTCTTGTGTCGCCCACGCGCGGCCGGCCGTCTCCAGGACGATCGCCCGCGTCGGGTCGGCGATGAGGAAGCTGTTGTGATAGGTGAAACTGCGGTGCTCGAGTCCACAGCCGCCCCCCTGGCCGGGCGTTTCGAGCATTTCGACGATCACGTTGACGGCCGATTGCGCATCGCTGGCTCGCTCGAGGGCGAGCCGCAACAAGTCCATTCCCGTGAGCCCGGTCTTGGCGCAGGGCGCCCGGGTGAAGACGGCCTCGTTCCCGATCACGACTCCGTGTTCGTTGGCCCCCATTTCGGCGCCCCACCCCCAGAAAGGCCGGCTGAGAAGCACGGCGTGAGTCGACCGCGCCTGGGGAATCTCAATCCATGTGCAGCGGAGCGACGCGCCCGCGGGATATTCGCGACGAGGCTGCCAGTCGAGGACCTGCGCCTCGTTCGGGTCGCGATCGGAGTTCTTCGCGAAAAGGACGCGGTCTTTTGACACTACCGCCAGCGTGTCGCACATGCGCTCGGACGTCCTAACGGCTTTGCCCAAGAACGGGGACTGACCCCCTACCGGAAGGGCAAACCAGCTTTCCAGCCACAACGGGTCAGGGGTCTGTCCCCTTTTTTGGGCAAAGCCCGTCCTAACCAGCAGGGCCGACAGAACTTGGACGGATTTGTCTCCAGCATACGACAACCGGGCGACTTTGATCCCTCCTGGGGCGGTTTTTCAGCAAAAAATCGGTCAAGATTTGAATTGGCCGGGCGAATGGCCCAAAATCAGGGGGTCGGGACAAGATCTGCCGACGGGCGGGCTACGTCCCGAGACGCGCTTCGGTTCGGTCTGCGCGAGGAGTCAGTCATGCTTCGATCGACCATCATCGGTCTCGTGGCCGTGCTGTTGATCGCCAAAATGGCGACCGGTTTACGATCGATCTTGCCTAACTCGGTCGAGCGGACCGAAACCAAGACGTTCAGCCCCAAGTTCACCAAGAACTTCGAGGTGCACTCCGACAACGGGTCGATCGAAGTCGTCGGGCAGAACGACCCGGAGGCCGAGATCGAAATCACGTCTGTGCTGCAGGCCTCGGCCCACGACGAAGAGTCGGCGGCGGCCGCGCTGGACGCCATGGAAGTCACGATCGAGGGGATGGAACCAGGCAAGGGAGCAGAGACGTGCAAGGTCGGCTGGCGCTGGAAGACTCCGCCAAAGAGCGACTGGTCGGGAACGGTTCGCTTCAAAATCGAAGCGCCGCATAAAGTCAACGTGACCTGCGACGCGCAAAACGGGGCGCTCAACGTCAGCAACGTAAGCGGGACCGCCAGTCTCAAGAGCGAAAACGGCAAAATTGTCGCGGACACCTCGGGCCGGTCGCTCGAGGCTCGAACGGAAAATGGCGTGATCGACGCCAAATACACCGGTCCCCATTTGCAGCTTCATGCGAAAAACGGCACGGTCACGGCCGACTTGAGCCACGCCGCCTCCGTCGAAGGGGACGTGACCACTCAAAATGGTGCCGTGACTGTCACCGTCGGCGACGACACGTCGTGTGAGCTGAAGGCGTCGACCGTCAACGGCCGCGTCATCCTCCCCGATGCCAAGAAGGGCTGGCTCAAGAGGCTGCTGAGGTCGCGGTCGGGTCACGCGACGCTGGGCAAAGGGGGCGGGACG
>DASPSM010000469.1:0-4372 GCA_035623955.1 Planctomycetaceae bacterium | reverse complement strand
CTTTTGTAATCGCCATATCTGCACACTACATTCGGGCGACCTGCCCGGAAGCCTTTCCTTTGTCGAGTGGGATGGGCCCGCCCAAGCGGTCTACGGTGCAATTCTAGGTCCATTCAAGCAGCGATCAATGGCCGCCCCAGGCGGGTTCATTGAGCGCCTGACCAGTCTTTGTACTCTGTGGAGCCGATGTGCCCGCCGCGCATCCCATGTTTCGGTTCATCAACGCGAGTTGATGCCATTTCGCAACATCCCGCTCCTAACGCGAACCAAAAAACCGGCCTGCCCGACTCTTCCCCAACGCCGGGACCAACTTGGACGTAGAGTAGTCGGCGAATCCTTCCCGGCAGGCGCAAGCGTTCTCTTCGACGCATCCTTGGGTGATCTTCGACCGCGACGCCGCCTGGGTGATTGAACGCCCTGCTGCCCCGTTTAGAATGAAAATCTTGAAGCGAACGAGTTCGGCTCGCGCGAGCTGGCTTGTTCGTTGTTTTTGGTGGAGTGCGAGGCGATGCGAGTCTTAGGACGCGTGCTGGGAGTCGTCTTGGGGATGGGGGCGCTGGCCGGAATGATTTGGCTGGCGCGCTACGCTCCTTGGGTCGAGCAGACCGAGCACCATTTGCCGCTCGGAGCACACCAAAACATGGCTCCCGCGCCGCCCCCACCTCTCCTCCCGGCCGAACAAAAAGAATCGAAGAAGCGGCCGGCCCTCGCCACGAAGGAGCCGTTCCCCAAAGCCGTCACCGGCCCGCGCGTCTACGAATTCGGCACGATGGCCCTCAACGAGGAAAAGAAGCACACGTTTACGATCTCGAACCAGGGAAAAGGTCCGCTCGATCTCGAAGTTGGTCCGTCGAGCTGCAAGTGCACGGTCGGCAACCTGTCGAAGAAGCGTGTGATGCCAGGCGAATCGGTCGAAGTCGAGCTGAGCTGGAAAGCGAAGGAACTTGCCAACAACTTTGCCCAGAACGCCACCATCTGGACCAGCGATCCCGACGCCCCGGACATCCAGTTCAAGGTCTACGGCAAGGTCGCGGAAAAGTACACGGTGATCCCCGAAAAGGCCTGGCATGCGGGCCACGTCACCGATGTGCAGGAAGGCATGACGACTGGCCAGATCGTGTCGACGATCGAACGCTTCAAAATCAACTCTGTCGAGTCGACCAATCCGCACGTCAAAGTCACGTACAACCCTTTGGAGGGATTTGCCCTGCTGGGCCTGAAAGGCAAGGCTGGCTACGAGTTCACCGTGAAGGTCGATCGCGACATGGCCATGGGTCCGTTCCGGGTTCCGATCCGGATCCATACGACGCTGGAGGGGGGCAAGACGATCGAGATCGACGTGACCGGAACGCGTTCGGGCCCCATGCTCTTTTTGCCGCCAATTGGCCACGCGCTTTGGCAGGTGGAAAAGTCGCGGTTGAACCTGGGCCGCATCCGACACGACGAGGGGACGAAGGTCAAGCTCCCGGCCATCATTTTCGGGACCAAAGACAAGTTCCAAGTGCTCAAGACTTCCAGTGACGCCGACTTTTTGAAGGTTTCGGTCGAGCCGAATCCGGAGATCGCCGAAGGGGAACAGCAAGGCGTGATGTTCGTGTTCGAGGTGCCCCGCGGCTCCCCCTCGGTGACGCGCGTGAACCCCAACAGCGTCCACGTGAGCCTCTTGACCAACCACCCGAAGCTCAAAGAGATCAGCTTCGAGGTGGAATTCATCTGCCAATAGCCCTTTCAGGTCCGGAATCGCTTCGCAATCCGGTCGGGGCTTGGTTAGACTCATCAATCCGGCCGACTCTTCGAGAGCGCAGTGCACCAGCGTGCCGCGGTCCCGTCGCGCGGCCGAGTTCGACGGGCTCAGTTGAGCCGACTTCGGCGAGATCATTCGCGCCGAGATTGCCGAAGTCGAACTGAAATCGCCGGTCAAACTGCGTGCTGGCGCTGCGCGACACAAAGGGTGTTGCGAGCACCCTGGGGAACGTGGCGGCGACATGCCAGGGGGAGTCGTGTCTATGCTGAGAAAGCGGATGTTCCAGCGCAAATCGCTGGAAACGCTGCTGGCGGAAATGGCCGGGGAAAACCGGCTGCGTCGCGTTCTGGGCCCCGTCTCGCTCACGGCGCTCGGCGTCGGCGCGATCATCGGCGCGGGAATCTTTGCTATTACGGGACGCGTGGCGGCGGAAGACGCCGGTCCCGGCATCATGATTTCCTTCATCGTGGCGGGACTGGCCTGCACCTTCGCGGCTTTGTGTTATGCCGAGTTTGCCTCGATGGCACCTGTCGCCGGAAGCGCCTACACCTACACGTACGCCACGCTCGGAGAAGTCTGGGCCTGGATCATCGGCTGGGACCTGGTGCTCGAATACGCGATGTCGTGCTCGGTTGTCGCGGCCCACTGGTCGAACTATCTCAATGAATTCGTTCGCATCTCGTCGACCGCTCTCGGCCTGGCGGACAAAGACCATGGTTGGGTTATTCCGTGGCGATTCTTGAACGACCCGTTTACCACGATGACCGTGGACGGTCATGACATCCACGGGATTATGAACCTGCCCGCGGTCCTGATCATGGGTCTGATCACGGTGATCCTTGTGCTGGGCATCCGTGAGAGCGCGACAACGAATGCGGTCCTGGTCGTCGTCAAAACTGTCGTCGTGATTTTTGTCATCATCGTCGGCTGGGGTTACATCAACAACGCCAACTGGAACAAGGTGCCCGTCGAGAAACGCCGCGTGACGGACGTCGGTGACTTTCTCGATCGAAATCCCACCATCAAAGCCGAGCTTCCCGCCGGGGCGGTCACGGTCACTACCAGCGGGGCCGAGTTGCTGGAGCAGCATCCGGAACTGGAAAAGCAGCTCGCGCCCGACCAGGTCGACACGCTCAAGAAGCTGCCCGCCGAGGTGAAGAAATGGGGCCTGCTCGGGGCATTGGGTCTGAAAGAAACGTTGACGCCCTGGGATGCCTCGATCCGCGGCCCATTTTGTCCGTACGGATTGACGGGGTTGATGGCGGGAGCGGCACTGGTGTTTTTCGCCTACATCGGCTTCGACTCGATTTCGACTCACTCCGAAGAGGCCATCCGGCCGAAGCGCGACGTCCCGCTGGGGATTATCACTTCGCTGGCGATGTGTACCGTGCTTTACATCCTGATGGCGGCGGTGATTACCGGCATGGAGCCCTACTACCAGATTGATACGGGTGCCCCGGTCGCCGCCGCTTTCCGGCACAAGGCCGAACAGGTCGACAGTTCGCTGTTGCGCGGCTCGGCCTGGCTGATCGCCGTCGGCGCGCTGGCCGGCATGACGAGCGTGCTGCTTGTCATTTTCTTGAGTCAGGCGCGGGTCTTCCTCGCAATGGCCCGTGACGGCCTGTTGCCGCAGAGCATTTTCGGCGTCGTCCACGAGAAGTTCCGCACGCCCCACCGCTCGACGATTCTTACCGGCATCCTGGTCGCGTTTGCGGCAGGATTTTTCCCGGTCAAGAAGCTCGAAGAGATGGTCAATATCGGCACGCTGCTGGCGTTTGTCTTCGTCTGCGCCTCGGTGATGATGCTGAGAGTCAGCCGGCCCGACGCCCAAAGACCATTCCGTTGTCCGGGATTGTTCGTCATTGCGCCGTTGGGGATCATCGTCAACGTGGCAATGATGCTCTTTTTGCCTCTGGATACCTGGATCCGCCTGGTGGTGTGGCTGCTGGCGGGGCTCTTGATCTACTTCGCCTACGGCATCTGGCACAGCACCATGAGTCACAATATCGAGCGGGAGATCAAGCTGCACGGCGCCACGGGGAGCAACGCGCCCCTCGAGTGACACCCGCCGAGATCGCACCGGGAGATTGACACTTCCGCCGATCCGCCTCGCTCCCCTCGGGGAACTGAAGTTCGGCTCAATCGGAGCCTGGCCCTATCGTCGGGCGGCGCATGGACGAAATCCGCCGTAAACCCGCCTATCTGGTCTTCGACGTTGAAGCCGTCGGCGACGGAGACCTGATCGCCCGCGTAAAATACCCGGGCGAGAAACTCTCGGCCGCCGAGGCGCTGGCCCGCTTCCGCGCCCAGCTCATGGCCGAAAAAGGGAAGGACATCCTTCCCACAACCTTTACGCTGCCGATCGCGCTGGCGATCGCCAAAGTCGACGCCGATTGTCGGCTGCTCGATTTGTCCGTGCTCGACGCGCCTCTGTATCGGCCGTACGAGATCACGAAGCGCTTCTGGCAGGGCTGGCAGCACTACGGCCGTCCGACGCTCGTCACCTTCAACGGCCGTGGCTACGACATCCCCGTGCTCGAGCTGGCCGCTTACCGTTACGGCATCAGCCTGCCTGCCTGGTTCAACGTCGAGTCGAAGAGCTTCGAGCAGGCCCGGCACCGCTATAAC
>DASPSM010000439.1:0-10466 GCA_035623955.1 Planctomycetaceae bacterium | reverse complement strand
AGCGATGCCGAGGTGCAGAAACTCGTCGCCGAGGGGCGGCCGCACGTGATTCGCTTCCTGGTGCCCCGGGGCACCACGATCGCTCTCGATGACGTTGTGCGGGGTCACGTCGAGTGGGACGCCTCGCTGATCGCCGATCCGGTCATCCTGCGGCCCGACGGCACTCCGCTCTACAACTTCGCGACCGTTGTCGACGACGCGGCGATGGAGATCACGCACGTGATCCGAGCCGAAGAGCACCTCTCGAACACGCCCGTGCAGATGATGATTTACCAGGCGCTCAGCCACGCGCTCCCAGTGTTCGCTCATATTCCCTTCGTGACGGCCCCGGGGACGACCAAAAAACTGAGCAAACGCGAGATCAAAAAATACCGCGAGAACCCCAAGTTTCGCAAAATGTTCGAGGACGCCGACCGGGTCTTTCCGCAGATCGGCTTGGGCAGCTCCGAGACGCTCAACCCGGTGATGGTCGAGTACTACGAGAAGATCGGCTTTCTGCCCCATGCGGTCTTCAACTCGCTGGCCCGACTCGGCTGGTCGCTCGACGACCGCACCGAATTCATGACCCGCCAGACGATGGTCGAGAGTTTTACTCTCGAGCGGATCGTCAAAAACCCCGCCGGTCTCGACCCGGACAAGCTCTACAGCTTTCAGACCTACTGGATGAACCAGCTGACGTTGGAGGAAAAAGTCTCACGAGTCCTGCCCCTTCTCATCCTTGCGCGGCGCGTCAACCCTACGCTCGTCAGGTCGGAGCCAGAATACATCTCGCGAGTCGTCGAGACATTGGGTGAACGGCTCAAGGTCGCCAGCGATATTCTCGACGCACTCGACTTCTTCGTCACCGATGAAGCCCTCGAATACGACGAGGCCGCATTCAAGAAGCGGATGACGCCCGAAGGGACACCCGAGCGTTTGCAACGATTTCGCGAGCGGCTGACCTCCGTTGAGCCGTTCAAGCCCGGCCCAATCGAAGAGGCCTTCCGTGCGTTCGTCGATTCCGAGAAGATCAAGCCGGCCGACTTGATCCACGCGTTGCGCGTGGCGGTCACCGGCAAATCAACCGGCCCCGGGCTTTTTGAGTGCCTGGGACTTCTCGGACGCCAGCACACTCTTAACCGCATCGACCGCGCACTGGCTCGCCTCCGCGCCGGGGAAAACTAAACAACAGACGGATCGCAGATCATGGCCGAAAGCACTCCCTCACCTCCCGCCCAGCTCGATTTCGTCCGCGCAATCGTGGCCGAAGATCTCAAGACGGGCAAGTACGGCGGAAAGGTGATGACTCGCTTTCCGCCCGAGCCCAATGGTTATCTGCACATCGGCCACGCCAAGTCGATCTGCCTCAACTTTGGCATCGCGCTCGAGTTCGGCGGCAAGTGCAATCTACGGTTCGACGACACCAACCCGACGAAGGAAGACGTCGAATACGTCGACTCCATCAAGGAAGACATTCGTTGGCTCGGCTTCAGTTGGGAGGACCGCGAGTTCTACGCCTCGGACTATTTCGAGCAGCTTTACCAGTGGGCCGAGCAGTTGATTCGGGAGGGACACGCCTACGTCTGCAGCCTGAATGCCGAGCAGATTCGCCAATATCGCGGAACGCTCACTGAGCCGGGCAAGCCGAGCCCCGATCGGAATCGCCCGCCGGCGGAGAGCCTCGATCTGTTCCGTCGCATGCGAGCGGGCGAATTCGACGATGGACAATACACGCTGCGGGCCAAGATCGACATGGCCTCGCCGAACGTCAACATGCGCGACCCGGTCCTGTATCGGATCCTCGAAGCCGAACATCATCGCACGGGGAACAAGTGGTGCATCTACCCGATGTACGACTACGCGCACGGGCAATCGGATTCGATCGAAGGGGTCACGCACTCGATCTGCACGCTCGAGTTCGAGAACCATCGGCCGCTGTACGACTGGTGCCTCGAAACGCTCCGCATCTACCACCCGCAGCAGATCGAATTCGCGCGGCTGAATCTGACCTACACCGTGATGAGCAAGCGGAAGCTGCTGCAGCTGGTCGAGGAGAAATACGTCAGCGGCTGGGACGATCCGCGGATGCCGACAATCTGCGGCCTGCGCCGCCGCGGCTACACACCGGAAGCAATCCGCACGTTCTGCGAGCGGATCGGCGTAACCAAGTACAACAGCATGACCGAGATCGCCGTGCTGGAAAATGCGATCCGTGAGGATCTCAACCGCCGGGCGGCCCGGGTCATGGCCGTGCTTAAACCGCTCAAAGTCGTGCTCGAGAACTATCCCGAGGACCAGGTCGACGAACTCGACGCGGTCAACAACCCGGAAGATCCGGCGATGGGCTCGCGGAAGGTCCCGTTCTCGCGCGTGCTCTACATTGAGCAGGACGATTTTCGCGAGGATCCCCCCAAGGAGTTCTTCCGCCTGGCGCCCGGCCGCGAGGTGCGGCTGCGCTACGGCTACGTGATCAAATGCGTTTCGGCGGTGAAGGAGCCGCAGACTGGTGAAGTGACTGAACTGCGCTGCACGTACGACCCGGGGACCCGCGGCGGCACAACGCCGGACGGGCGCAAGATCAAGTCGACCATCCACTGGGTCTCCGCCAAACACGCGATCAACGCCGAGGCCCGGCTCTACGATCATCTCTTCGCAAAAGAGGATCCCGAAGACGTGCCGGTGGGGACGGACTATAAGGTGAACCTCAATCCGAATTCGCTGACGGTCGTCCAGTCCGCTAAACTCGAACCCAGTTTGGCGACCGCAAAACCCGGCGAGCGCTATCAGTTCGAGCGACTGGGCTATTTCTGCGTCGACTCAAAAGACTCGCGGCCGGGCGCGCTGGTGTTCAACCGCACCGTATCGCTGCGCGATACGTGGGCGAAGATCGAGAAAAAAGCGGGTGCAAAATCGTGAAAACGGTCGTGCCGCGCGCGGGCTGCTAAGATCTTGGCACAGATTCTCTAAAACTCGCCTTGCTTTCCGCGGCGAGTGTTGCCATGGTAGGCCAATCGAGCCGATTATCCGCGAAAACCGGCCTCTTTAGCCGCGCAGGCCGCCCGCGACTCTCGGCTGCGGGCCCGATCATGGAACCCATCGCTATCGCAACCGGAGCCTTTCTGGTAGCCGGCTTGCGCACGCGGACCACAAACCGGATCGAGGCCGTTCCCGAAATGGCCAAGATCTCTCCGCTCTGGCGAAAGTTTTACGCCGACAAAGTCTCGGACCAGATCCCATTTCGCCTTCCCGGCTCGGATGAGATCGTCGCCGTCTACTTCGACTACGAGAGCGACTACCGGGGCCAGTACTCTTTCATCGTTGGGCACAAAGTCAGCTCGCTTGACAATGCTCCTGAGGGCATGGGTGGAGTGATCGTTCGGGGAGGACGCTACCTTCGCTTTCCAGTCGAAGGGCCGATGCCCGCGGCGTTGGTCGAGGCTTGGAAAGCGATCTGGCAGTTCTTCGACCTCTCGCCCGAGTACGAGCGAGCGTACGCCACCGACTTCGAGATTCACCGTTCCGACGAGGTGGAAATCTACGTCGGCCTGAAGTGACGCGGACGCAGTTGCGCCCGCGAAGATTGCGTCTGTGGCGCTTAGCGGCTGGTGACCCGCGCCGATGTCACGGGAATCATCTCGACAGAGAGTTCCTTCCCCGTCTCCATGTTGGCGCCGCCGAGGACGATCAACGAACCGTTCTCGCATAAAAGGCGGTGAAAAAATCGGGGTGCGGAAAGCGTGCCGGCTTCTTGCCACGCCTGGCCGTCCTCTGACAGCCGCCAGATCTTCCCCGAATAGGTCGTTGTATAAAGCTGCCCATTGCACGTGGCCGCGGCCCCACCGAACCCCTCAAACTGCCCCGCACCCGGCAGCTTCGGGCCGGGCGACCACTTTTTGGTCGCCAGGTCGAGAACATAGGTGGTGGTCGTGATTCCCCCTTTGTCCTGCATACCTCCGAGCACGTAGATCTTTCCCCGCGCCTCGCCCACAGCCAGTGCCCGTCGATGAAACGGAGTCTTGGATAACTCCTCCCAAGTCGGGTGCTCGGCGGACAAGTCGGCCGAGATCGCTGTGTCGTCCCAGATCGTTGGCTCCGTTCCCCGTAGCTCCCATCCACCAACGACAATCACTCGGCTGCCGACGACAGCAGCGTCGTGCGAGGAGCGGGCCCTCGGCAGCGGAGTCAGAGCTTCCCACTTTCCCGTCGCGGGATCGAAGCCGTTGAAGTCGCGGGTCGAGTGTAAGTCGTCCGGTTGTCCGTGTTCGTTGCGCGCCTCAAAACCGCCAATTCGATAAATCTTCCCTCCGTACGCAACCATCGCCAGACCGGCCCCTCGGGGAACGGTCCCGACTGTCTCCCACTTCTTGGGCGAACGCAGGTCCAGCCGCAAAAACTGATCGGAGAATCCCTCGCGGCTGTAGGCGTGTGCTGGGCCGCGCTGGCCCGCGCAGACATAGAGCTGCTGGTCGACGAGGGCCGCTCCGAAGCTCGTGATGCCGAAAGGCAAGTCGGGCAAGGCGTGCTCCTTATGCCGCGACACTTCGCGCTGAGCCCACGCGGCGGGGGACAGGGCGGCCAGGGCAAGCGCCGCCCACAACAAAGTCATTTTCGGAAAAAACATGAAAGTTCCTTTGTGTGAGGTGACGGCGTCGACGTGCAGTTTGCCGTCAGCGCTCATCGACTGGCAAGCCTAAGGCCGGGTGTTGGGCCATTCGCCATCGAACACGTCGACGGCCGGTCCGGTCAGTTCGACCTCGCCGCCAGCGGTCCATTCCAATCCGAGGTCGCCGCCGGGCAGATGCGTGAGGATTTTCCGATCGGTCAGACCGGCCAGGACTCCGGCGACCGCGGCGGCGCACGCGCCGGTGCCGCAGGCCTGAGTTTCACCCGATCCGCGCTCCCAGACGCGGAGCATTGTCTCGGTGCGAGAGAGGACCTTCACGAACTCCGCATTGACGCGATTGGGAAAGGCCGGATGACGTTCGATCTGCGGTCCGACACGCAGCACCAGATCGTCGGTGATTTCGTCCACGAATGTCACGCAGTGCGGATTCCCCATCGAGACGCACGTGACCCGAAATTCGCGGCCCGCGACGTCGAGCGGAACCAGCACCGGCGGGTCGCCCGCCAGCCGCGTGGGAATCTCGGCACTCTTGAGGATCGGCTGGCCCATGCTGACGCGCACGCGGTCGACCTTGCCGCCGGAAGTAAAGACCTTGAGCGTCAGGACTCCGCGACCGGTTTCGATCTTCAGCGTCTCCTTGCGGGCAATCCCGCGATCGTAGATGTACTTGGCGACGCAGCGCACGCCGTTGCCGCACATTTCCGCTTCGCTGCCGTCGGCGTTGAACATCTGCATCCGCGCGTCGGCAACGGACGAGGGACGGATCAAAATCAGCCCGTCCGACCCGATCCCCTTGTGTCGGTCGCTGATGGTTTGGGAGAGGCGCGGAAGGTCTTCCGGCGGCGACTGTTCAAAGCAATTGACGTAAACGTAGTCGTTGCCGGCCCCGTGCATCTTGGTGAAACGCATGAACGATCTTGCCTCAAGCTTTGGACCGCAGTCCGCGAAACACCGATCGGCGCATGGGATTGTCGCGCGACGTGAACTCTTCATCACTGGCCGCAGGCGCTTCGAGAGCCGCCGCCAGCATGTGGAATTTGGCGTCCACGTCGTCGGCGAAGTAGACCAAAAGCGCCTCGGGCGTGCGCGGCTCGACCGGCGAGCCCCACTCGGGAAGGTTCTGGTGCGACAAAATGATGTGCTCCAGTCGCAACAGCGTCTCGCGATCGAGCCCTTCGATGCCCCGCGCCCGGTCACGCACGAGGTCGCGGCCCAAGACGATGTGACCGATCAGCTCCCCCTCCGCGGTTCGGCGCATTCCCGCGAGTGGCCCCTCCAGCTCGACCAGCTTGCCGACGTCGTGCAGGATCGCACCAGCGATGACGAGCGACTTTGAGAGAGGGGGCTGCATGTCGGCGTAATCGGCGGCGTATTTGTCGGCCAGAAACAGGGCGTTGCGGGTGACCGACAGCACATGCTCCAAGTAGCCTCCCGCGTAGGCGTGGTGGTTCTTGCGGGCCGCCGACCCGCGCTTGATGGCGTCGGCGTGCTCCTCGAGGATTCCGACAACCAAACGCCGCAGGGGTTCGCTGTCGATGCGCTCCAGAGCCAGGGCCCGCAGCTCGGCGTACATCGCCTCGATATCGAAACGGGTCGATTTGATCAGGGCCGCTTCGTCGAAGCCGTCGCTGCGATCGGCCTCTTCCGCAATGCGGATCTTCTCCAGCTCGAGCTGCGGGCCGTAAGCGCTTTCGACGAGCCGGCAACGGATCTTATAGCAGGTGCCGACCTTCCAGCTCGTATCGCAGGCCTCGAACCAAGGCGAATCGGACCAGATCATCACCGTCGCTGACCGGCCCGAGTCCCGAAGCGTGACGCGATAGTACGGCTTGCCGTCGCGCGTCGTCGCGCGTTCCCTCCCCGAGAGCAGCACAAAGCAATCGGCCTGCTGCCCCGCCTTGAGGTCGGCGAGTCGGATGATTTTTGCTTCCGGAGGCATTCCGTCACTGTATCGCGTGTCCACCGGCGCCAAAAGAGCCGCGCACGGCAGTAAGCGGTTCCTGGTCTTCGCGAAACGGTGCCTGGCGGTGCCCAAGAAACTCCTTACTTCGCGCGGGTCTCTTTGGGGGTCGTCGATACCTCTTGCCGGGCCGGAGTGATAGACTGCGGGGTTTGAGCGATCTTTTTCGCCGGCTCCCGGAAGAGGGAGCGCCCCAGACGATATCCCACGACGGAACACGGGTATGAATCAGCACCACGCCTCTATAGGAGTCGTCGCGCTTGCCGCCTGCTGGTTGGGCCTTGGATTTCCGAGCGATGCCCGACCGGCCGATCCTGACAGCAAGCCTCCCGTCAAAGCGGCTCGCCCCAAGTCGGCGGACGAGATCGACTTCAGTCCGTATTACGGCTTCAAGCCGGTCGAAGTCTTCAAGCTGGAGCCGCGGGCGAGCAACCTGTTGGCCGGCGACTTCAATAGCGACGGCCTGACCGACCTGGTGCTGTTTGACAACGGACACGCGCGGATCGATCTGTTGCTGCAGCGCCGACGGCCGTCGGAGCCGTTGCCCGACACAACTCCTGTTGGCGTCAACGAAGTCGCCCCGGAGGGCCGATTCGAGCACAAGAAGATTCCGCTCGACAAGCAGTTGGCGTCGATGGCCGTTGGTGATTTCAACGGCGACGGGCGGACGGACATCGCCTGCTTCGGAGTGCCCGATCGTCTGATGATCCTTTATCAGCCGAAAAAAGGTGAATGGCGAGTCAATGTCACCATGCGGGTCCCTGACGTCCTGCCCGTGCAGTGGAACATGGCGGCAGGCGACCTCAACGGGGACGGCAAGGACGACCTGGTCATCTTGGGCAAACATCAGACATATATCTTCCTGCAGGAAGAAAAGGGGGGCCTCGCGCCGCCGATTGTGCTCATGAACATGTCCGAAAAACTGTCGCTGGCCCAGGTCGTCGATGTGAACGGCGACGGCCGCAAGGATCTCTGCTATCTGGCCGGAGAGGGCCAGGAGCGCGTTTTTTGCGCCCGGTTGCAGGACGCTTCCGGCAAACTCGGGCCGGAGCTGCAGTTCGAGGTCGATCCGCCGCGCTCGGTCTCCTACGCAGACGTCTCGGGCCGCCGCGGGCGGGAGATCCTGACGATCGACAACCAGACCGGCCGATTGAAAATCCTCCAGATGCAAACTCCTACGAGTGGCGACGAGGAGCCGACCGGCCGCCTGGTCCAAACCGGCTTCGGACGCCAAGACTCGGGTGACCGCAGCCGCGACTTCGCACTCGGCGACATCGACGGCGACGGGCTCGCCGATCTGGTGGTCACCGATCCCGACGGTGCCGGAGTGTTTGTGTTCCGCCAGCGAAAGGGAGAGGGGCTCGATCCGGCACAGACGTTTCCCAGCTTTGCGGGCGTCGCGCAGGTGCGGATCGCCGATCTGGACGGGGACAAGAAGAACGAGGTTGTCGTGCTGAGCACGAAGGAGCGCGCGATCGGGATCAGCCGCTTCCAAAACGGGCGGCTGACCTTTCCGGAAACCGTTCCACTGTCCGAAGAGGAACCCGTCTTGCTGGAAGTCGCCGACCTCAACGGCGACAAAAGTCCGGAGATCCTCTATATCGCGCGTGTCCGCTCGGGGGGCAACACACAGTACGTGCTGCATGCACTGGAACGCACGCCCGGGAAGAAGTGGCGGCCTTTCGCCTTCTCGGGCAAGCGGACCGATCTGCCGCTCGATTTGCAGGGGACCCCGACGCAGTTCGTTCGGTTCGACACGACCCGCGAGGGCCGCCCGAATTTCTTGTTGTTTCAAGAGGAGAGCGACCGCGGACCGCTTCTGCTGGCCACGGCCCCGGATGGCAAAATCGCTCCGGTGACCACGGAGGACGGCCTGCGCCTGGGAACGGCCCGACCGGGAGCGGTGTTTCTCACCCAGGAATCCGTGCCAACGCTGCTGGTCGCGCAGGAGAATTTTGCCCGCAAGCTGCAGCGGACCAGCGACGCGGGCTGGCGGGTGGTCGACCAGTACAACGCCTCCGAGCCGGCGGCAAAGATCGTCGGCGCGGCGATGCTCAATCTCGACGGCAAGCCGGGGCGCGAGATCGTCTTGATCGACACGGGAATCCGAAAGATCCGCGTCCTGCGAAAAGAAGGGGACATCTTTCGCCCGTGGAAAGAGATCGAGCTTGGATCGTTCCCTTACGAGGCGCTGCGCGTGGCGGATCTCAACGGCGACGGGCGCGAGGACTTGCTGCTTATCGGCCGCGGCCGTTTTGCGGTTCTCTACGCCGGGAAAACTCTGCCGACGCTCAACGAGCTGGGCACGTTCGAGACAAAGCTCACCAAGACTTACTTTTCGGACGTGGTTGCGGGCGATCTCAACGGCGACGGGCGGACCGATCTGGCGCTGATCGACACGCAATCGCACTTCATCGAGATCCTGCGGCTCGACGCCGAGCACCGGCCCCATCACGCCCTGTCGTTCAAGGTCTTTGAAGAAAAGAGCTTCGCCGAGGGGCGCGAAGGAGGAACCGAGCCGCGCGAGGGGGTCATCGCTGACGTCACCGGCGATGGCAAACCGGACTTAATCCTGCTGGCGCACGATCGCGTCCTCGTCTACCCGCAAGACGACGGCAAATAACTCGCCCGCCGAGAAAGCTCCCGGGAATTCAGTGATGGGCGGCGGCCGGAGCCGTGTGGCCCGCGTCGTGCGAATCGCCGTGCGAAGCGTGGTGGTGACCTTCGTCCTCGCCCGGCTCGTCAAACTGGCACAGCGAGCCGCAGGCGCCCGAGAGCTGAACCGAACCGCACAAGAGCATAATGCAGATGAGCGCGGTCACCAGCACGGTTTTGCCGACGAAGTTGCCGAGCGTCAGCTCGAAGAATTGGTGCGCGCCCCCGACCGGCGGCGCCACCGTTCCCCAGACCAGCACGGCCAAGAAGCCGAGCAGCACGAGGCCCACCCAGCCGCCTTGCAAGAGCACCGATCTCAGCCTGGTCCAATTCACGGCGAGGGTCCAAAAGGCAACCCAGGCGACCAGCGGCACCAAGGGAAGCAGAACGCGGCCAATGCTGAGTGCCAGCACCGCCAGGTCGCGGCCAAGCTCGATCAGGTTTTGGAGTACGGCATCCATCGATTAAGTCTTCAAGAAAGATGGCGTTAGCGAAGGAATGTGCGGTGTAGCAAAAATCGACGCGCACCGCTACCGTCTTTGACCAATCTCTGGTCTTTGGTTAAATGAGATCCCCACTCCCTGAGTCCATCTGCCCTAAGGTGTTCCACGAAGCGATCGCCGTCCCATGAGTTCCTCCGACAACACGGCCCATTCTATTCCGGCTCCGCAGCCCGCTGGTCGCCGGCCAAAGCGGAAAGCCAAAGACTCGCTGCTCGAGTGGTGGGCGATCTTTCCCGCAGCAAGCTTCGTTGTCGTCGAAGCGGTTTTTGGCGGTCCGAAGGAACCCGAACGCGCGAACGATATGGCCAACTATGTTGGGTTTATTGTCGGAGGGTGCCTGTTCGGATTCGTGGCCTCTCTGTTGCTGGCGTGGTTCGCCTACCGGATGATACGTCGATCACGCCTGGCCGCGACCCTCGTATTTTCTCTACTGATCGAATTCTTCGCGTTGGTTGCGTTCGGAAACTGGTTGATCGAACGCACCCACCGGGCCTCGACCAGAACTTACTCGCCTTCATCTGGCCAATCCGCCTCGCCGCGACTAAATTGAGCCGCCATGTGGGGCGAGCATAGCGCTCTTTATCACGGGGACAACCTCGGCATCTTGCGCCGCCAAGGCCGGGGCGAGACGGTCGACCTCGTCTATCTCGATCCCCCGTTCAACAGCAACCAGAACTACGGCGTGCTCTTTCGAGAGCGAGGCGGCACGCGCCCGGCGGGACGCTTGCCGGCATTCGAAGATACC
>DASPSM010000432.1:0-6560 GCA_035623955.1 Planctomycetaceae bacterium | reverse complement strand
CGATCCTTTCAAGATGGCTGCCACGCCGCTCAACAGAACCGAAGTGTTGAGCACCAATGTCCCGACGACGAACAGGCCCAACAGCGACGCCCAGAGCTGGCGGATGGTGATCCGTTCGAGCCAACGTGTCTGCCGCGCGTCTGCCGGCTGGACCTGGCCGCGAGCGGCCACAAGGCCGGCCGCGGGAGTCGTCAGGCTCCCCTGTGTTCCGGACGACATGGGTCGTAAGACAAACGCCAACGTCAGCCCCAGAGCGAGCCAGTGCTGATCGTCGGTGAAATAGTGCAAGCTCGAATAGTCCCCCAACAGGAGCTCCGGAACCGATCCCACCACCGCGACAATCAGCACGAACTCCACGTCCAACAGCCTGCGTTCGCGAAAAGCGGCCCAAAGCTCGCTCAGCGTACGCGTCCCTTCTTCCCAGAGCCGCAGCGACACGAAGAGCAGCGTCCAGGCGTAGCAAAAGAGCCAGTAGTAGGACCACCACGTGAAGCCGACCAGGGCCTTCAGCTCGCTAAAGGGGGCGATCGCGGAACGCCGGCCGTACTCCCGCGTGTAAATGAACAGCCAGTCCCAGTAGAGGAAGATAAGCGCGTAGATGAACGACGCCGCCAGGATTTTGTAGCGATAAAGCCGCAGACGCACGAAGAACCACAAGGCCGCGGCAACCAGCAGCATCATCACCGAAATCTTGAGCAGTCCGACGACCGACGGCAGCGCGCAAAGAAAGACGAAGCCCAGCAGAATGTCGATGCGTCGCAAAGTGGGCGCCGTGGCGATCTCGCGCGAAAAAGCCGATGCGGCGGCAATCCCCAGCAGGGCCACCGCGATCGCCAGCCCGTACGACTCGCTGGCGAAAATCAGCGCGGCGCGGGTCAAGGGCTCCGCGGGGACTCCGCGCGGGAGGACGCCGATCACGCCTGCCGCCACCAGGAACCAGAACACTAATCCCGGCAGGCGGAATCCGCCGCTATAGGGAGCAGTCGGCAAATCGGGCGCGCCCGAGCCGCCCGTTCTTGACGAGCGGACCGCTTCGCGACTTGATGGCTCGGGGACGCGACCCGATCCGCGCCAGATCTCCCCCGCAGAAACAGCGAACGTCAACAGGCTGAACGTCACGAAGGGAGCGAAGATGACCGGGTAGGCCAGGTTGTAAAAGTCGATGACGGGCACATCGAGAAGATTGGAAACGCGAGCGAAGATCCAAGGGCTGCCGAAGTGGTACGGCACGAACGGCAGCCCGTCCAGCCCGGTGCTGCAGATGCCGTACGTGCGCAGCATATTGGCCAACGTTGCCAGATACAGCGTGTCGATATGGGCATAGCCGTTGCACAAGTTCTCGACAAACAGCGGGTTCTCGAAGCCCGCTCCCCAGATCGAGCCTGCCGCATACAGGCCCACCAGGAGCGCGAACAGGCAGAGCGAAACAACGCGAAGCGCAGCGAGACTGCGCGCGTGCTGCACAAGACGCAGCAGCAGAGCCGCCGCGCCCAGAATCGCAAAAGCCGTGGCCAGGACGCGCGCCACGCCGCTGTGCTCCACGCCGCAGCCGACGACTAATGCGAGCCCGGCCAGTGTCAACGGAGCATGTCCCTGCCACCACACGGTCGCCGGGGCGGCGGGGGTGCCAAAAAGTTTGCGCACCACGTAAGAGCAGTGGATCAAAAACCAGCTCAGGCCCACGAACTGGGTCCACTCCACGAGCGAGTCGTCGGAAAAGCCCCGGCGGCCCAAAAAACCGATCGCGGCAATGACCGGAGCCATGATCGACGCGAAAAAGGCGGCCTGGGCATATGTTGCTTCGAGGGGGGACGGATCCGTACGATCTCGCATGGCCCCAATCATCGGAAGGATCGAAACCGGCTGCAATCAACCAGTCAAGGCGGCAAACGCAAGTGCCAATCGCCCTCATTCGGCGCGGCCGGCCCAGCGCGTGACGGAACGGCGCACGCCTCTCGGAACAACTCATGGGTGACGCGCGGCTCTTGAGAACCGACTCGGTCAATGTCCGGCGACTTTCGTATCCGCGGTTTGGCGAGCTGGCGTCCCGACTTTACGGCGTCACATCCGCGGCAATCGAGCGCGGATTGGAAAGGCAGCGGGCCGACGGGGGGCGGCTGGGAGCGATCCTCAGGAAGCAAGGGCTGCTGGACCGGGAACAGGTCAAAGGCATTCTGCGTGCTCAAGCCAACTGGGTGGCCCGGGAAATCAACAAAAACACCTCACCGGTTTTTCCTTTCAAAGAATCGTTCTCGCTCTGTCTCCCGGCCTATAACGAACAGGACAATATCGAAGACACCCTCGACGCGGCGTGCGCCATTCTTCCGGAGTTTGTCGAGCGATTCGAGCTCGTGGTGGTCGACGACGGCTCGAAGGACCAGACCGGGCCCGTCCTCGCGAGACTTGCGGAACAGGAGCCTCGGCTGCGCGTCGTCAAGCACGAGGAGAACCGGGGATACGGCGCCGCGTTAACGAGCGCTTTGCGATCCGCGCAAGGCGATCTGGTTTGCATCCTCGATTCCGATGGGCAGTTCAGCCTGCTGAATCTGCCTGAACTTCTCTTGAAAACGGACGCGGCCGATGTGGTGATCGGATATCGCAAGAAGCGCGCTGATTCGCCGATCCGAGTGTTGAACGCCTGGGCTTGGAATCGCCTGATGCGCGTCGTGCTGGGCATCGCCGTGCGAGACGTGGACTGCGCGTTCAAGGTCTTCCGCCAAGGGACCGTGCAGAATCTCTCGCTGACCAGCCGCGGCGCCTGTATCAGCCCTGAAATCCTGGTTCAGTGCGCGCGCAGGGGCCTCAAGATCGCCGAGGTTCCCGTCGATCATTACCCGCGCAGCCACGGCGCACCGAGCGGCGCCGCGCTCTGGGTGATTGCCAGGGCTTTCCGCGAGTTGCCCCACCTGATGAAATATCGCTGGGGGCCGGTGCTGGGCGAGTCGCCCTCGCGTCGCCTGAGCGATGACTCCCTCACTGCGCCGGCGGACCCGATCCAGGCCGATCAGCAAGGTGCGTGAGAGCGCGGTTTTCTTCGGCCCGGGGTTTGGCTTTCCGCCGCTGGCAGAAGCGATTCTTTACGGCAAAAAGCCCCGCTCGCGCAGCTCCTGGATGTTGTCGGGCGCGCTCTTCCAGACCCGCTCCGCCGCGTAGCGCAAGAGCGCGATGCCCGCCAGCTCCGGCGGCGCGGTGAGGATTGCCGTGCGGTCTTCTTCCTGGTTGTCGAGCTGGCGGTTGAGGCGGTTGACGATCTCTTCGACGCTGTCGCTCTGGGCCTGCTTGGGCCCGCTGGCGTTGGTGAATTTCAGGTGCGAGAAGCCGGCCGTCCGCGCCAAGAGGAACTGGGCGACCTCCGCGTTGGCGTCGCTCTCGAAAAAGTTCTGGAATTCGGGGGCGGCGTTTTGCGGCGTGATGATCATCGGCCGGGCGATTTTCACCTCGCCCTGGGTGAGCGAGACCGTCTGCCCCGGCCGGCTTGCGCTCAACACCAGAAAATACGGCAACAGCGACTCGCCGAAGGTGAACAGGGAATAGTGGACACTGCGGCGAATCGAAACCGCCTCCCAAGCGGCCCGAAACCGCCGTTCCTGATCGCTGTCGTTAAACCACATCGTGAGAGAATTATAACGGGCATGCCGGAGGCAGATACACCTCCGAGATTGCTACGCCGTGCGTTCTCGAGGGCCAGCTCTTTGCAGATTTCGCACCGCACTTGATAGCGAATTGGACCACGGCGCGGGTTTCATGAACCCCGCAGGGGTGTCGCTCTGCTGGCCACTGGCGCGACAACAGATTGCATCTGCGTCGTAAGTCCTTCGAGGGCGAGCGTGGTTGGAGCGTCGATTGCGCAATCATTGCCGCGTTCGGTTTCCCAAACCGACGGCTCGGCCGTCGGATCCGGAACGACAGCCAAGCTGTCGGTTTGGGAAATGTCTGCCCCAACTCAAATTCCGACGCATGGCGTTCAACCTGTGTCGAATCAGTGACTTGTAATGCAATCTGTTGGCGAGCCAGTGGGAAGCGAGGCTCTCATTTTTTGCAAAGCCCCTGAATGGGGGCGACAGATTCGCTTCTCGGAACGCAGCGAAAAGAGGAGCTCTGTCGCCCCCATTCGGGGGCTTTAAAGAATCTCTCGTTGGAGCCGAACCCACTGGCTCGCGCCAGTGGCCAGAGGAGCGACACCCCCTTCGGGGGTTAAATGCTCCGGAAAAGAACGGAGTTCCTTTTTCGCTATTTTCGCCACCAACCACCGGCTGCACCCATTGCAACTTACGACAGTCCCATCCGACGACGCGCGCCCGTAGATCGTTTACGATCTCACTAACGGAGCCTTGTTACGCTTCGGTGCTCCTGCTCAACTCAATGCCGTGCGCGACTGTTGGAACGTGCCGGAAAGCCCCCTCACCCCCGGCCCCTCTCCCGCGAGGGGAGAGGGGGGAGGATTTCGCGCGCCACGCAATCCTGCGCAAGCGGCGTCGACATTGGGACTCTTCTCCCCTCTCCCCTTGCGGGAGAGGGGCCGGGGGTGAGGGGGGCGCATTCGGCGTCCACGATAGCGCGCCGTCTTAACTCACTATTGGCGATTCTTGGTCGGACACGCAGACATGGAACAGGCTCAAAGCCGCGAGCCGCAGGCTTTTCTCCATGGCCGGATGCTGCCTGCCTCCGAGGCTCGGCTCACGGTTTACGACGCGGGCGTGGTGCTGGGAGCGACCGTCACCGAGTTGGTGCGGACCTTTCGCAAGGAGCCCTTTCGCCTCGACGATCACTTCCGGCGATTGGGGCACGCGCTGCACTTCGTCGGCTTCGACATCGGCATGTCGCTGGAGGAACTGGGCCGCACGGTGCGGCAGCTTGTCGCGCACAATGCGGCCCTCATTGGCCCGGAGGACGAATTGGGCGTCGTGATCTTCGTGACGGCCGGCGAGTACCCCACCTACGCGGGCGGGGCCGCGGGGAGCGTGCGGACCACGCCGACGCTCTGCGTGCACACGTTTCCGCTGCCGTTCGAGTTGTGGGCGGCCAAGGTGCAGTCCGGGATCCACCTCGTCACGCCCTCGATCCGCCATGTGCCGCCGCAGTGTTACGACCCCAAAATGAAGTGCCGCAGCCGCATGCACTATTATCTGGCCGATCAGCAGGCGCGACTCGTCGACCGCGATGCCGCCGCGCTGTTGCTCGACCTGGAAGGCAATGTGACCGAGACCGGGGCGGCGAATTTTTTGATGGTCGAAGAGGGGACGATCGTCTCGCCGTCGCTGCGGAACACGCTGCCGGGCGTCAGCCGCGCGACGGTGATCGAGCTGGCCGCAAAGCTCGGCATCCCGTTCGCGGTGCGCGATTTCCAGATCTTCGACGCCATCAACGCCGACGAAGCCTTTTTGGCCAGCACGCCTTATTGCCTGATGAGCGTCGCCAAGATCAACGGCATCCCAATCGGCACAGGCAAGCCGGGCGCGATTTATGGTCGGCTCGCAAAGGCCTGGAGCAGCCTCGTCGGCCTGGACGTCGTGCAGCAGGTGATCGACGGAGCGAAGCGGCGCGCGACACCGTAGGGTGGGCCGAGCCCGCGCAGGCGGGCGCTGACCCACCGTCTGAAACAAGCCCTCATTCTTGTGCTCGCCCGGCCGCTAGAATGACGGCATGAGCGACGAACGCCCCGCGCAACGAAATTGGCGCCGTCGTGTCATTGGTGCCGTCGTCTGCGTTTCGCCCATAGCGATCGCGGTGGCCTCAATCGTCTTTGGGATTGTGCGCGGGACCGCCTTGACATCGTATGGTCTGTACGTCGTTCTTCTTGCGGCGGTGGTCGGCGTCTTTAATTTTTGGCTGTCAATGCGCCCTCTCCTTTACCGCCTCAAACACGGTTCGTCGGAGGGCTATCATCACACTTCCGGGATTATCATTGTTGCGACGCTGGCTGTGGTGATAGGCGTCCTGCTTAGCTTCGGGCATATCGTCACGGCATCGTTGGGGCTTCTGGTGCTCCTAATCGACACCGGCGGCCTTCCGTGGTTCTTGGCGGTTACCTGGAGAGATTCTCGGCTGTGGGACGAAGTTCCTCTGCGCTGAAGGCTCTGAGCATGGTAGGGTGGTGCCGAGCCCGCGAAAGCGGGCGCTGCCCCACCGTCTGTTACTTCGGCAAATCGAGCGGCGCGTAGTAGGGTTTCTTCGACTTCGTGACCTTGCTCAACCAGTTGCGGTTCTGGCCCTTCTTGTCGGTCAGGTTCCAGTCCTGGCGGTGGATGTTCCAGTTGTCCGGATCGAGCGATTCGGCCTCGGCGAAGTACTGTTTCGCCTTTTTGAGGTCCTTCTGGTTCGAGAAATAAACGGCCAGCTCGAACAGCGCCTGCGCCCGCCCCTCGTCCAGGCTTCGCGGGTGCAGGTGTTTCGCCCTTTCGGCCGCCGACCAGGCGAACTTGCTTTTGGCGCCGTTGGTCACCCAGTCCTCGACGGCCGGCGCGTAGTCGTCGGTGCCGAACTTGATCGCGCCAAGGCTGTGCTTCTTGGCGTACGTTCCTTCGTTGAGCCGCACGATGCGCCCCTCTTCGTCGATCCAG
>DASPSM010000417.1:0-4263 GCA_035623955.1 Planctomycetaceae bacterium | reverse complement strand
CATCCTGGACAATATTCCGTTCGAAAATTCGTTCCGCTTCGATATGGAGTTCTGGCACTGGACGCCCAACATCGACGTCCCCTACGCCGCCACGAGCTACTGGTATGCACGGCCGGGGGCCACTGACGATTTTCACGAACCCGAAGCCCGCGTGTTGCAGTCGCTACCCGCCGCGCCGCCGCCGGCCCAGTCATATCGCATCAAGGGCGCGCTCGAAGGTGAGAAGCTCAAAATCGTCGGCAAAAGCAGCGACTTCGACGTCGACCCCCAGGACATGACGGCCTTCGACGGCAACTGGAGCGGTGCCAGCCACCTCTGGGGCCGGCCGGGCAAAGCCGGCGAATGGGTGGATCTTGAACTGCCGGTGGTCGCGGAAGGCCGGCAGAAGGTTATTGTTTATCTCACGAAAGCGCGCGACTACGGCGTCGTGCGGTTTTACCTCGACGGCAAACCGCTTGGGCCGAAGATCGACTGCTTCCACCGCGACGTCGTCCCGACCGGGCCAATCGACCTGGGCACGCTCGATCTCAAGAAAGGGACCGCCACGCTGCGAGTCGAGGTCGTCGGCACGAATCCGAGATCCGACGGCCTGCGTTACATGTGGGGCCTGGACTGCGTGGTGCTGAAGCCAGCAACCGAATAGCGCGTCAACGCTCCGTCAAAACGCCGGTTAATCCCGCGCGCGACCCGCGGTTTCGACTTTAGGCCAAACTTAACGCGGGCGTGGCGAAGGGGAGTTGATGCCGAGTAATCCGGATTCCGGGCCGATTGTCATCGCCGGCGGAAGCGGTTTTTTGGGCGTGTCGCTCGCGACGCACCTGGCCAAGCTCGGCAGAAGTGTCGTCATCCTGTCGCGGCGTCGGCCAGGTTGCGAGGGACCGTGGCAGCATGTTGGCTGGGATGCGCGAACCGTGGGCGAGTGGCGGCGTGAACTGAAGGGCGCGGTCGGGCTGGTGAACCTCGCAGGCCGCAGTGTTGACTGCGTGAAAAAACCGGCCCATCACGACGAAATCCTGCGCTCCCGGGTCGAGGCGACGCGCGTGCTCGGGCTGGCTTTGCGGACCGTTGATCGTCCGCCCCCTGTCTGGGTTCAGATGAGCACCGCCCATATTTACGGCGATCCACCCGAGGTGACGTGCACAGAGGATTCGCCGTTTGGGTATGGCCTCGCGCCCTTTGTAGGACAAGCGTGGGAAGCCGAGTTTCAGGCCGGCATTCTTCCCTCTCAGCGAGGAGTGATTTTGCGTACTGGTTTCGTGGTCGGCCGCAATCGTGGCGCGGGAGGCGGGGCACTCTCACGTCTTCAATCGCTTGTTCGCATTGGCCTCGGCGGCCGCGCGGGCGATGGAACGCAGGGGATGAGCTGGATTCACGAATTCGATATGAATTGTCTTTTCGAGCGTGCTCTCGAATTACCGGAGATGAAGGGAGCTTACATCGCGTCGTCTCCAAATCCAGTCTCGCAGCAGATCTTCATGCGCACGCTTCGCTGCGCGATGAGAATCCCAGTCGGACTTCCCGCACCGGCATGGGCCGTGTGGATCGGCGCGCGGTGGCTGATGCGGACTGATCCGGAGCTCGCGCTCTGCGGACGATATGTCGTCTCCAAGCGGCTCGAGGAAGAGGGATTCGAGTTTCGATTTCCTGAGCTGACAGGGGCGCTAGCCGATCTCCTCGGCTAGCACGCGTCCCTCAATTGATCGTCCGGCCGAGAGGCGCAGCCAATTGTCGCAGCGACGTCAAAAGCCGCGTAAATCCAGCGAAATCCAACGATTGGGCCCCGTCGGACATGGCCCGGTCAGGCTCGGGATGGACCTCGATGAGTAAGCCGTGCGCTCCGGCGGCGAGCGATGCCAGCGCCATCGCGGGGACGTAGTCGCGCTTGCCGGTGCCGTGGCTGGGGTCGACGAGAATCGGCAGGTGCGAGAGGGCCTTGGCCGGCGGCACGACGGAGAGGTCGAGGGTATTGCGGCTGTGGTCCGAGAACGTTCGCACGCCGCGCTCGCAGAGGATGACATTGTAATTGCCGCCGGCCATGATGTACTCCGCGGCCATCAGCCATTCTTCGAGCGTGGCTGACATGCCGCGCTTGAGCAGCACGGGCTTGCGGGCCAGGCCCACCCGTTTGAGCAGGCTGAAATTCTGCATGTTGCGCGTGCCGATCTGAATGATGTCGGCGACTTCTTCGACGGCGTCGGCGTTTTCGGTGTCCATCAACTCGGTGACGATGCCGATTCCCGTTTTCTGGCGCGCTTTGGCCAGGATTTCGAGCCCTTCCTCCCCCAGGCCCTGGAAAGCGTAGGGGCTGGTGCGCGGCTTGAAGGCGCCGGCCCGCAGCAGGTTGACCCCCTGCTCGCGCAGGAATTCGGCCGAGCGGAGAATCATGTCCTCGTTTTCGACCGAGCAAGGCCCGGCAATCACCGTGAACGTGCCGGGGCCGATCGTCGTTCGGGGAAGGCGGACGTAAGTGTCGGCCTCGTGCATTTCGCGGCTGGCGAGCTTGAAGGGCTTTGTGACGCGGACGAGATCCTCGACGCCGGGCAGCACCTCGAGCGAGCGAGCGTCGATCGCGGAGTTGTTGCCGGTGATGCCGATCGCCGTGCGGGTCGGGCCGGGCATCGGGTGCGGCGTGAGTTTCATCCGCTGGATCGCCTGGCAGACCTGGTCGATCTGTTCCGGCGTGGCGTGGCTACTCATCACGACAAGCATGGGAATCGCTCCGAAGCTCGGACGGGGCTCTTGGGACTCCGGCGCGCTTGTGCCCCCCCGGCGCTGTTCAGAATACACCGTCCGCAGGCGCGAATGCATCCGCGCCGGCGAGGAGAGCGGCGAGAGCGATCAAAACCTCGCGACGGCGAGTTTCCGCCGCAACTGCAGCACGAGGGCGTCGGGATCCATGAAGACGCGGTCGGGCTTGAAAGGACAGTGGATTTTCACGTCCTTGGCTTCGCCGGCACCCAGTTCGACCGGCGTGCGCGCGTCCTTGTAGTCCGGGTTCGGCTTGCCGTCTTTCTCATCAAATCGCTCGCCGGTGGCTGCCGCGACCTCGACGGTCATCTTTCCCGTGCCAATGTTCTCCACGTGGACCGACACATCCCAGGCGTCCTTTCCGGACTCGGTTCGCTGGGCGTTGCTGAGTTGATATTCGGGGACGACAACCTCGAAGAACCATTGCTTGACGAAAGCGTCAAACGCGGTTTTGTCGGGAGCGTATCGCCGCATGACTTCCACGAAGTCTTGCAGCACGGGGAAGTCCGGACCGTCGTGGTACTCCTTGATGAATTCCTGCAGTCCTGCCAGCGCCTGTTTGCGGCCCATGTGCTGCAAGAGCATCCAGAAGACCCACCCCCCTTTGTCGTAGGTGACCGTGGTGTCGCCGTTTTCAGACCCATCGATTTTCACGAGCGGCCGCTCCGAATCCTGCCGTCGCGCAAGCTCGTAGCGATGCTCGATGTTCTTGAGGAATTCGATGCGCCCGCGAGGGCCTTTGACTTGCTCGAAGAGCAGCGCCGTCGAGAAATGGGCCATCCCTTCCGCGAGGATGTTGCCGCCGGGGCCTTTGCCGGGCGTCAGAATGTTGCCCCACCATTGGTGAGCTGATTCGTGGGCCGTGACCAGAAACGCCAGCTCGGAGACGGCGTCGCTGCGCGTGAGAAAACCGATGCCTTCCGAGAATGTGATGTCGGTCGGAAATCCTTGCGCGTACGTCGAGAGGTTCGGAAATTCGCTGAGCTTCAATTCTTTCCAGGGATAAGGCCAGAACCATTCCGAGTAGTACTTGCGGGCCGCGTCGAGGGCCTCGGAGATCTCGTCGATGTTGTAGGTGTGGCTCGGGTGGTAATAGACGGCCGTGCCTTGTCCCTGCCGCACGGCCCACTTTCCCGCGACGACGTTGAAAAATCGGACGGGGTGGTCGCTGCGCCATTCCACGGTCCGTTTGCCGTTGGCGACTTCGTTTTTTTCGAGCACGCCCACCGAGTTGATGGTGTACTCTTCTGGCGCGGTGATGCGCAGGTGGATGGGGAAGCCCGATCCGGCTCCAAAGGCCGGGTCCGTCAGCCCCTTGTAGAAGTCGTCGGGATATTGCCTGGACTCGTATTTGTTGTCATCCTCGATCCCCACTTGCTCGAGGTATCCAACCACGGGGGCAAAGGACGGAGTAAAGCTGGTGAGCACGACGCCGGAGGGAAGAATGAACTCGCTGACTCCCTTGCCGTTTTTGGAGATGCCCTGGGGGAATCGGCCGTCATACGAAAAGCCGAT
>DASPSM010000409.1:0-4224 GCA_035623955.1 Planctomycetaceae bacterium | reverse complement strand
CCGATCACCGGCCGCCCGGAGTTTCCAAGATCGATCCGCGTCGTCTTCCCCGCATCGAACCGGATCCGAACTCGGCGCGAGGACGACAGGCTCGCACCTTCCTGCGTTCTCGCGAGCTCCTTCCCTATGGTTCCGCGACCCGGGAGGACGCGCTCCAACACAAATCGTCCCTGGCCGTCGGTCGTCCCTGTCTCGGAGAAAAAAATCAACGCATCGTTCGCGGCGTGCTGCGTCAAGTCATGGTCGATACGGATTCCGACATGCGGCTGCAGTTGCCGGGCCGTTCGCAGAGTTCCCTCGGCCCGGGCCCACGCATTGAGCTTGAACGTTGCGGGGAGCGACTTCGCGAAACATTTGACCCGCAGATATCCCAACGGATGCGTGATCACGAGCCAAAAATCATCGGCCTGACGCGGGAAATGAAAGCGGCCGGCGGCGTCCGTGCGGCACCGCGGCGCCCCGGCCGTCCAACTCAGCTCGCCGTTCTTGACCATCACCTGCGAGCCGGCGATAGCCAGAGCGACCTCGGCTCGCGCCGCAAGAGCGCCGTCGGAAGTGAGAACCGTCGCGGCGAACTCATCGTTCTTCGGCGGAGCTGCAGTGGCCGTGTCGTCAAACCGCGCGGCGGGCCAGACAGTGACGGCAAAGAGAATCAGCATGGCCGCCGGGGAGCCGCACCGCCACCAAGCGCGCCGCGGCGAGCGTCCCGCTGAATGGATTCCTATCGTTGGATCGCGCTGCATTGGACGCGCCGCATTACCTGGCCGGGGCCGGAGCCGCCATTGCGCGACGACCGCCGGTGGGCTTGAGCGTCAGCACACCGAGGTCGACCGGCCTTTGCGACAGCTTTTCGTTGATCTCCGGCACCGTGAAGCGACGGTTGGCCAGCCGCTCCGGCGGGAACTCGAAAGGGCTCTTGCTGCGGACGACCACTTTCAGCACATACTCGCCGGGAGGCACGCCGTCGATCGAGAAGTTTCCCTCCCGATCCGCGGTTGCCTCGAACTCCGGCTTGTTGAAGAGCCGCACAAGTGGCTCGACGTCGATGTCGGCAAAACTCCAAGGACTTGCGTGCTTCAAATCGGCCGAATGCCGCAGTTGGCCGATTACCGGCCGGCCAGAGAAGCCGAAATCGACGTGCGTGGTCTGTCCCCCGGTCCCGGTGAGCAGGGTGCGGATTTTCGCGCCGGAAGCCACCTCGGTAAAACCCTCGTTCAGCGTAAAATTCAGCTTGCGGCCGATCAATGTGGGCGCCGCGAGGGTGCGCTCGAAGACAAATCGACCGTTCGCATCGGTCGTGGCCGATTCCCTCCAAATGATCCACGGTGGATTCGCGAGGCCGCTACCGATATCGCTCAGCTCCAGCGAGACGTTCGCCTGAGGTTTGCCCGCGATCCGATAGGTCCCGTCCGCCCGTGCCCACGAAGCAAGCTTGATGCTTGCGGGGACCGACTGGCGAGAGCATCGGACCAGTGCATAGCCGGTCGGATGCATCACCGCGAGCAACAAAGGCCCGTTCACTGCGTGGAATCCAAATCGGCCGGCCTCATCGGTGACCACTTTCGCGCGAAACTGGCGGCCGGTGACTTCTCCCTCGGGGAGGTAGACCTGGCATTTGCCAACAGCCACGACCACAGTGGCCTTCGACACGGGCTTGCCGGCTTGATTGGTGACCAGACTGCTCAAGGATTCCGGCGGGGGAGCATCCGCCGATAAACCTGGCAGAGACGCGAAAACGACGATCGATATCGTGGCCGCGAAGCGGAGCGCCGCGCGGATCGTCCGCCGTTGGCTGGTCCTCGGATCGCGATTCATCGTCCCTTTCTCATCGTCAACTCGCACCGGATGGGTCGTACCGTTCACTTCTTGGCCGGAGCCGCCATTACGCGAACGGGGCCGCTGGGCTCGAGCGTCAACACGCCCAAATCGACTGGCCGTTGCGAGAGTTTTTCGTCGATCCCCGGCACCGTGAAGCGGTGCTCGGACAGATTCTCGGCACGGTTTTTGGGAAAAAAGACTGACAGGATGTAGTTGCCAGGAGGCACGTCGTCGATGCAGAAATTTCCCTCGCGATCGGTAGTCGCGGTGAACGTCGGCCTCTGGAAGGCGCGAACGAACGGTGCCACGCGGATGTAGGCAAAATTCCAGGGAGTTTCCTGCTTCGAATCCACCGCATCCTTCAAGTGGCCGATCACCGGCCGCCCCGAAGCTCCGAAATCGATGCGAGTGGTCTGTCCCGCGGTAAGGCGCGTCAGGATTTTCGCAGCGGACGCCATTTCGATCGCGCCCTGGTTCACGTCGAGTCGCACGTCGCGGCCGAGCGAGGCGTATCCGGGAACGGCGCGGTCGAAAACATATCGACCTTTTGCGTCGGTGTTGACGGAACTCTGCCAAACGATCCACGGTTCGTTCGGCGCCCCGCCGTTGCTGACTGCATGATTCAGCCAGAGCGTCACGTTCTCTTGAGGCTCGCGCGCCACCCGATAGGTCCCTTCCACTCGCGCCCAAGGAGCCAGTTGAATCGTCTTGGGCACCGATTTGGGAGAGCATTTGACTTGCGCGTAGCCGGCCGGGTGCATCATTACGAACCAGAAGTCGCCGTCCTGACGAGGAAAGCCAAATCGCCCGGCCTGATCGGCCATTTTCACGCGGAATCCATGGCCGACGTGAAGTTTCCCGTTCATGATGACGACTTGTGATCCCGCAACAGCGAGGACAACCGTCGCCCCTGCTGCGGGCTTGCCAGCTTGATCGGTGACTTGACTGGTCCAGGGGCTGGGCGGCGAAGTCGGAGCGCCTAACGCAGAGACAATTCCCAAAACGGCGGCAAGCGTCGCCGTCAAAACATACCGCCCCGCTCGGGCAAGATCGCCGCACTTCACTCGCGTCGTCGGCCGTTGGCGCGTCCTTAGTACGCGATCCATGAAATGTCCATCCCCTCGGGGCTCGGCGCTGTGGCCGGAGCTTCGCACCCGAATCGACGGGCTGTGCGAGAGTTTTCGTTCAATCGCGGGGTCACTTCTTTAAAATCCGGGCGGCTTTCCTGGCGGCTCCGGGTCGGACGGCCGGCATTCGCCTTAGCGTCAACACTCCTAAATCGACCGGCCGTTGCGACAGTTTCTCGTCGACCTTCGGCACCACGATGGTGCGCACGGGGACTCGAAAGCCCCGCGTGCCGGGAAAGAAGACGTTCAAGAAGTAACTGCCCGGCGGCACGTCGTCGATGCAAAAGTTCCCTTCGCGGTCGGGCGCGACGTTAAATTGCAACTGCGACGTCGGCCTCTCGCCCCCCTGTTGACGAGGAAAGACGTAGATTTGGGCCGCGCTCAATTCGACCTCGGACGTGGCATCGGCGGGTTGGTGCAGCTGGCCGATCACCGGTCGTCCGCCCGCGGCGGCCGCACCGAATTCCACATGCGTGGTCTGGCCGGCGAGGCAGTCGACCGTCAGGGAGACGCTCGACGCCGTTCCCGAGTCGCTGGTGCGCCGGCAGAGGATCCGGTTCTCGCCGGGCACGACTTGTTCGAACACGAATCGGCCGCGCGAATCGGTCGGCTGTGCCGAATCTTTCGCGGCGGCGGGCAACCTCCCGAAATTCACGCCGCTGTTGAGAGAGACTTCCACGTCGGGCTCCGGCCTGCGCGCGACTTGAAAAGTTCCTTCAATCCGTGCCCAAGGCGCCAGCTTGATCACTCGGGGACTCGCGCTGGGCAAGCCGGCCAGCTCGGCATAGCCTGACTTGTGCGTTAGCTGGATCAAGAAGTCGTCCTTCTTGGCTTCCAGGCGGAATTTTCCAGTTTGGTCGGTCTCTCCCTGGCCGACGCCGTCGACTCGTTTGCCGACTTCCCTCTGAACCAGCCCCTGGCGGACCACAAGCGCCTGCGGCCCAGGGTCGACGAGGGCGACCTTCGCTCCCACGGCCGGCGCTCCCTCAGGCGTGAGGACCGACGCGACCACTGTCTTTCCCTTCAGCAGCTCGAAATCGATCGTGATCGCCCCCTCGTCCGCCTTGATTTCGCGCGAGACAGCCGGCAGGTATCCGTCGGCATCAATTCGCACGAGATAGCCGGGCTGCGCCTGCCTTTCGCGGACCTGGTACCGGCCTTCGCCCTGAACCGTGACGTTCCGCTGCCAGAGGACTTGCTGCCCCCTCCAGCGAAATCCCGTGCGGTATCGAAACGACGTGATTGGCTGCTTCGTTTCGGCATCGATCACTTTGCCCGA
>DASPSM010000362.1:0-4731 GCA_035623955.1 Planctomycetaceae bacterium | reverse complement strand
AAATCCGACCGCTGCTGCTCGAACGAAAGCTGCTACTACCAGCCCCTGGCGAAAATCGAGAATTCGAGCCCGGCCTACGCCAAGACTCTGACGTACACGGGCGACGGCCTCGACAGCCAATGGGAGTTGCACAACATCCGCAGCGCCATGCTGGGCACGTTCGAGCGCTAACGCCGGTCGATTCTTCCCGTGGTGGCCTGGATTGGGTGGCTCGTTCGCCGTCGGCTGAAAACGGTCAGTTGATCGCCTAAAATGGAAGGCGTAACACCGACCGGCGCTCAAATCTCCACCTTTCTGAGTCTTGCCACCGGGAGCCCTCGATGTCGTTTCGCTCGACATTCCTTGTTGCCGCGGCGGCCTGCGTCTTGTTGCTGACCGGGGCGGCGGATGAAAAGACCCTCACCAGCATCGACAAGGGCCCCGACGGCCTGGCTCCTGCGATCGCGTCGCTCGTCAACCCGAAGGGCTATCGCGTGCAGAGCGACGAGGGGGCCGTTTGCGACGTCTGGCTGCTCAAGGACGTCGCGCTCAAGCCCGGCTTCAAACAGACGCTCAACGTGAAGTACCCCTTCCAGACTGGCGAATTGGTCGGCGTGCTGCGGGTGGGCGACAAGGTCGAATTTACCGATTTCCGCGGACAGCCCGTGAAGCCCGGCGTCTACACGCTTCGCTACGGGCAGCAGCCGCAGGACGGTAATCACATCGGCACCAGCGACGTTTACGATTTTCTGGTGGCTCTGCCGGCGGCGAGCGATACCGACCCCAAGCTCTTCGTGCCGCCCGATCGTCTGCACAAAGCCAGCTCAAAATCGGTCGGCACGAACCATCCGGCCATCTTCTCGCTCCTGGCCGTCGAGTCGCCGATCGCTTCGCCGACGTTGAGCAAGGAAGAAAACGACCGCTGGGTGCTGGGCGTGCCCGTGCAAGGTGACGACGGCGGCAAAAAATCGTCGCTGTCGTTGCGAGTGGTCGTCATCGGGAAAGTTGCCGGATGACTTTTTTGGCGTATCGGCCCCGGCGCGCCGATCGGCGCGCGCTCGCGCTGCTCGCGTTTTCCGCGTTTGAGCTTTTGTTGTCGACACAATCTGCCGCACCGGGCGAGATCAAGGCTCCTGCCGACGCTGCGAAGAAGGCAGCGACGGCAAGTAAGGCAGCCGCTGCCGACCCCTCGTCTCAGGAACTCTTTCGCGGCAAGGTCGTGTTGGTTCGCGAGGCGGTGGCGCGTCGCAAGATCGAGGCCCGCGAGGAATTCGACAGGCAGGTGGCGCTCGAGACCGACTCGGGCGAGTTGATTCCGATCGTGCCCGACTGGCGGGGGCGCGCCTTTTTTCAGGACGAGCACCTGCGAGACCGGCCCGTCGAGCTGGTTGGAAAGCGGGCCAAGGGCGTTCCGTACCTGCAGGTCTTGATCATCTTCACCTTCGACAAGAACGGAACGCGCCAGTACACCGATTATTTTTGCGACACCTGCGGCTTCGCGATGTATGAGATCAAACCGTGCGAGTGCTGTCAGGGTCCCGTGCATTTGCGCTATCAGCCGCGCGATCTGCCCGATTACATCAAGGCGCGACTCCCCAGGAATTCCGCTGCCTCGAAACAGAGGCCCTAGCGAAACGGTCCAGCACAAAACGTAGATTTGCGTTTCCGTTTGCGGAACATTTTTCGGCAAGCGGATCTGCGCGCAAAAAAATTTCCGGCAGCATTTGCCCGGACCCTCGAACCGGGCACGCCACCGGAAATTTTTTGCGAATCTCGATTCGATCGCCAGACTTCGGGCGACCGGGTCACGACCGGATTACTGGTCGGTGTTCGGGCCCGCACAGCGAATCAGGTGATCGTGGTCGACGTAGACCACTTCCTCCGTCGCATGCGTGTTCGAGAAGGGGATCGGCCAGTCCGAGCGGATCGTCTTGTCGAAGTAGACCGTGCACTTGTAGTGGCACTTCTTCAGGCGAGCCGGACCGACCAGCGGGTACATCCGGCACTCGCCGATGCTGTCGACGATGTTCTCGACGACGATCCGGACGTTGTTGCGATGTGTTTCGGCAAGGAAGTAGACGCCGCCGGCCGTGTCGTCCGGCAGAGCGCGGATGACTTCGTCGGGCGACGGCGGATCGAGACAGAACAACGGAGCGTGTTCGCCTTCAACCGGGTCAAGCACGGGAACCTTGGCGTACCGCTGCTCCCACCAATAACGGTCTTCGATTAATTGGCTCCAATAGGGCGTCACCGGGATGAGCGGGCTCGTTTCCCAAAAGCACATCCAGCCCCACGTCACGCTCAAAAACCCGGTCAGCAGCGTGCAGCCGCTGCTGGGCACCGTCAGCGCGCACAGGGCGACGATCACGGCGATCCGCTTCGCATGTTTTCTGACGTATGGCATTCTGATCCCTTTCGGGTGATGCGGAGCCGGCGAGGGTTTCTTGCCAGTCTGGTGTTATTGACCTGCTTTTCTTGGCTGACTGAATCAAGGCAGTCGCACGAACGCCTTCGGCTCGGAAGGCTGCCTCTTCTTTATCGAGTGGGAAGAGGCGTGGACTTTGGCGAATTTTCCGGATTTGAGGAAAAATCCGGAGGTAACGAGCACCGCGGGCGGCTGGCCTTGTGGGTCAAGGAGATCGAATCGCGGCCCCTCCAAAAAAACGAGCGCCTTCGAGGTTATTCCCTCGAAGGCGCCGGGTTGCGATTCGGTGTTAACGGCTTACCAGTTGGCCGGATTCAGGAACCACCACCAACGGTCGGTCCGGGAGTCGAACTTCAGATCCCAGTGTCCGTCGGACCACTCGAGCGTGACTTTACGCCAGTTGAGCGGCACCTGCGGATAGGGGTAGAACGGTCCGATGTAAGGCCAGGCCGAGGCGCTGTACTGGCTGGGATACGTGACGGCCGCGTAGTTCGGATACTGTGAGTAGGTCGGCCAGGCCCACTCGGGAATGTTCGGGTTGTCGTAGACCGGGCCGGCAGGAACTGGGCCAGTCGCCGGGACCGGAACACCGAGGGCACCACCGGGGCCAGCCGACGGAGCGGGTCCACCCGGACCCGGAACAGCCGGAGCAACACCTGGAGTCAGGGGAGCACCCGCCGCCTGATAGGCAGCCATCGCGTACCGCGGGTTGCCCTGCGGCTGCGCCGGCATCTGACCGCAGCGGAGCTGGTTGGCGACCGACTGCACGCCGGGCACTGATTGTGCAATGTGTCCGGCCGCCGCCACTTGCTGCGGAGTGCCGACCGTGCCGCGAAGCACGGCTTGTCCGTTCTGGAACAGGATTTCGACGTCGTATCCACTCAGACCGCCGGCCTCGAGAGCGCGGCCGATCTGCATGGCTTTTTCCTGGTTGCTGGGGCCGGCTGATGCGGTGGCGACAGCCTGCGTGGCCGGGGCAGCCGCCTCGGCGTCGGCCGACACCTGGCGAACCGCGGCCCGCGGAGGCGCGACGACCACCAGTCGGTTATCGAGGCGTCGCACGCCCGGGACACCGCCGACGACCTGATTGGCCTTCACCTTCTGGCGCGGATCGGAGACCTTTCCGGTCAGCGTGGCCACGCCGTCTTTGTATTCGATTTCGATTTCATAGCCGTGGAACTGCGCCCGCTTGAGGGCCACAGCGATATCCTCGGCCACCTTCTGGTTGCGACTGGTCCTTGCCGGAGCCGCCGTTGAGGAGGTGCCGTCGGTGTCGCTGCCCCACGGGGCGGCTACCGAGAGACCAGGAGTCACCGCCACGATCCCCAGGGTCAACACCCATTTCGGGTACCTACGCATCGAGTGCTCTCCTTAACGTACATGGACGGAGGGAGCCAGTCTTGGGAGACTCCCGCGGTTATATTGATCGGTCGGCCTCGTCTGATTAGATAAACTATTCTGCTTTTTTCGGACGAATCGATCGTTCCACTCAAGGGAATTGGCTTGGATCGGGGGACCTGAAGACCGCGAAGACCCCTTGAGAAGGCCGGCGTGGCGGGTCGAAAGCCGCCGAGCACCACCTGCGCAAACCCGTTCAGCCCCGGCACACCGCGCGGTCCGGCAGTTGTTGCCGATTGATGGCTGATGGCCGAGCCATCTGATATCTTCTGCGGTTCGATAGCCCCGGATTTCACGGGGCCGTGCTGCCGGTGGGCAGCGGTTAGATTCAGTAAGCTCGGCCTGCCGCCGTTCATTGCCAGAGGAAAGTTGAGATATGGCTCGGAAGACGCCCAGTCGGATGGAGTTGCGGCGACAAGCAGAAGCCGCTGGCGAAGCCGGCGCAGCCGCCGAAAAGACCGCCAAGAAACGGGTCAAAATCAAAGAGGGCGCGAAAAAGCCGTCCACCCGTCGAGCCAAGACCAAGGTGGCCGAACGCAAGCGGCTGATGTGGGCGGTCTACAATGGCAGCATGAAGGAAGAGGGGCGCTTCGCCTACGATCAGCGCGACCAGGCCGAGGAAAAAGTGCAGCAACTGAAACTCAAGTCGCCCAAGAAAATCTTCTTCATTCAGGCCATCAAAGAGACGATCGTGCCACCGGCAAAACCTGCCGAAGCGGCGGCGAAGTAATCACGTCGGCGTACCGCCGGGTGCACCCGCGGCTTGTCCGCCAGTGTTTTTTCTTGCGGGCTAACCGCATCGGTGCGGGCAAACACGTCACGCGGCTAGCCCGCAACAAAAGCCCCCGGCCGTTTTGGACCGGGGGTTTTCGTTGTTTGCTTCAAATCTTGGGACTTGCGAAATCGCAGGTCCTTGGCTAGATGCCCGG
>DASPSM010000351.1:0-2558 GCA_035623955.1 Planctomycetaceae bacterium | reverse complement strand
GACACTGACTGTCGTAGGTGATTGCCGGAGACAGGGGTCGAACCTGCACGTCCTTTAAAGGGACACTGGATTTTGAATCCAGCGCGTCTGCCGATTCCGCCACTCCGGCTGATTTTGTCTCGTCCCCGCGTCGGGGCCTCGACGCTGCGAACGTACAGCCCCCCGACGGCCTGCGTCAACTGAGCGGACCCGGCCGCCGAATCATGTGCCGACGCAGGCCCTGGGCCGCGTGGGTGGTGTGCGCGCTAGAGCAGAGAACGCCGAAGGCGTGTTGCACGGTCCGACGCTCGTCCGGGTGATTCGTGCTCGCCGCATACTGCAGCGACCAGATTCCTCCTCCATTCTGTTGGGTTCTAAAAAATCTTTACTTCGATCAAGACGAGTCGCGTAGTCTGGGATATCTTCGGCCAACTGTCGGCGTGAGTCCGCCTTTAGCGGAGGGCAACTGCTCCCTTGGGCGGTCGGACAAGATTCAAGGAGAACCATGGGCTGGCTTGAGATCATCGGCCTGGGGATCGCGGTCGTTCTGGTTGGATTCTATGTGCTGACGGGGGTCGCCATAGTTGTGACGGCTCTCGTCGAGCGCCGACCGGTCAGGCATCTGACTCCAGCTGAACCCGACGACCCAATCTGGCAAACGCTTGGCGCGCTTGGCTCCGGGACGGGGTCGCCGCGCCCTGTCTCTTCCGAAATGAACGCCGACGCGACGCCCCAAAAATCGACGTACGCGGAGACGCGCGCGCTGGAGGCTTTGCGACTGGGATTCTCCGCGCCGCGTCTCTTCAAACACGCCAAGGGCGGAATCTATCGGACATGCTGCCTCCTCACGGTGTCGGCGTCTCAGCAAATCCTGGCGGTCATTCGCTGGGGAACGACCGGGTCGATCCGCGATCGCGTGACAATGCTCTATTCAGTTCTCGACGACGGGCGCTACCTCGTCACGTCGGACCGCGTGACCGGGTCCCGGGTGCCGGGGCTCTCCGACGACCTCGTCCTTCCGGGCGCCGCCTTCGAGCAACTCTTCGAGCGCCACGAGGCGCGTTTGCAGGATTGCGGCGAGAACCTCCGGATGTTCGACCCCTCGAACCCGCTTGCAGGGTACGAGACTCTCCAGGGACAGAAGGCGAGTTTTCTCATCGCAAGGGGCGACGCCTATTGGCTCGATCCCCGAGAGACCGAGTACCGTTTCACCCTGCGGGGCGCACTTCAGCTCTACGGCCAGGTTTTTTCGACCAGCCATGTGGACCGCACCTTTCGCCCGGCCGGTCGCTGAGGCTTCGACAAAACCACTCTATGCGCCCTCTCTGCCCGACCGCGGTGTAACCCCTGAAATTGCTGCTATTTGGGTCCGCGCGAACCTGCCCTTACCTTGCCGGTCTTTTCCGTTATCCTACGATTCACTTGGCGGCGTCTTTTCCTGTCGCTGACTCTCTTGCGCTCGGGGTCTTTCCATGCTCGACGTCAATCGCCAGTTTCGCGTTCCCTCCATTCGGACTGAGCTGCCGGGGCCCAAGGCGCGGCGGATGATTGAGCGCGACGAGCAGGTTACTTCGCCTTCGTACACGCGCGTCTATCCGCTGGTCGTGGCGCGGGGCGAGGGGGCGACGATCGAGGACGTCGACGGGAATTTGTTCCTCGATTTCAACGCGGGAATTGCCGTCTGCTCGACCGGGCATTGTCATCCGCGGGTCGTCGAGGCAATCAACCGGCAGGCGGCCAACCTGTTGCACATGTCGGGGACCGACTTCTATTACCCCACGCACTTCGAGCTGGCCGAAAAGCTGACGCAGATCATGCCGGGCAAGTTCGCCAAGCGGGTCTTCTTGACGAACTCGGGGACTGAGTCGGTCGAGGCGGCCTTCAAACTCGCACGGTATCACACGAAGCGGCAAAACATCATCGCGTTTTATGGGGCCTTTCACGGCCGCACGATGGGCGCGCTCTCGCTGACGGCCAGCAAGGTCACGCAGCGCCGGGGCTTTGGCCCGTTCGTCCCCGGAGTGATTCACGTCCCTTATGCCGAATGCCGCGGGGGGAATCACAAACCTGCCGTCAGCACGAGCGAGACGATCGAAAAGATCCTCTTCCGCAAGGAGGTCGCGCCGGACGAAGTGGCCGCGATCTTCGTCGAGCCGATTCAGGGCGAGGGGGGCTACCTCGTGCCGCCGCCGGAGTTCCATCGCGAACTGCGGAAGCTGTGCGATCGGCACGGCATCCTGCTGGTGGCCGACGAGATTCAATCGGGGATGGGCCGGACGGGGAAAATGTGCGCGATCGAACACTGGGGAGTCGATCCCGACATCGTTTGCCTGGCCAAGGGGATCGCCTCGGGGCTGCCGCTGGGGGCGATCGTTGCCCGGGCGGAGCTGATGGACTGGCCGCCAGGGGCGCACGCCAACACGTTCGGCGGCAACCCCGTGGCCTGTGCGGCGGCGCTCGAAACGATCGCCCTGCTGGAGGAGGGCCTGATGGAGAACGCCACCCGGCAGGGAAATTTCTTGCTGACGGAGTTGGGAAAGCTCAAACGCAAGTACCCGGCCGTTGCCGAAGTGCGGGGA
>DASPSM010000339.1:0-4929 GCA_035623955.1 Planctomycetaceae bacterium | reverse complement strand
CCAGCCTGCCGTTCTGTTCCGTTCGCTGCCAGATTCCGTTCGCTGCCAACAGAAATGGCCCGTCGTTGCCGACATGTCTTCGTTCGTCGCTGCGATCGTTACTGTCGACCGTCATGCTGGTTTAACGAATTACACACCCCGCCTCGTGCCGAGTCGCGAGGTGCTTCGAACGATACGCGCCGATGTCTGCGAAGCGCCTGGAAAACCCCCGGGACCGCCGCTACGATTCACGTGCTCCGAGATCCTCGTAGCGTTGGAGAGGTGGCAGAGCGGTCGATTGCACCGGTCTTGAAAGGCTCTGCCGGGAAACCCCGAAAACCTCGAAAAAAGCCTTGTTTTATGGGGTTTTCTGAGCTTTCGTCTACTCGCGTAAAACGCTCGAAAACGCCCCGAAATCCGCGGTCTCGGTAGTCGAGGACTACCGCCCCGAGGGGCCTAGGACCGGGAGCGGTTAGACCCTAGCCGATCGGCTCGCGGAGGCCCTCGATCGCTTGACAGGCAATTGAATACGGGGCATAAACGCTTCGCGTTCCCAACCCGTGCCTCGACCACCCTGAGGGAGCAAATTCAAATGCGACTGATTGCGTTCATGATGGCTCTAGTTGCCGGCCTTATCTCCCCCACTGAGGGGCTCGCAGGCCATCACCGATGTTGCAGGCGATCGTCGTGCTGTTGCGCCCCAATTCAGTGCTGCACCGCTCCAACTGCGGGCTGCGCTTCGTCCGCCACTCCCGCTACGACGGACCGAAATGGTTGGTATTGCGCCATGAACGGGAGGTGCGGCGATAATACGCCGTATAATGCCTCGGGTGCAGGACTTACTCGGGCTGTTGCCTATCAAGACGCTCGTTTTCATGCCCTCCAGATATGTCAGTTTCACCAATCCGTCAAAACAATTGACAGCGTCAAATACACTCCGCAGTAAAGGACCTCTGCAATCCAGGGGTGATCGAATTAGCGAACAGCGTCGGGTGGGATTCTATGCCCTTATCGTTTGCTGAGTCGATCTAGCGTGTCAACCCGGCGACGATTTGTGCGTCCGTCAGTCCCTTCGCCTTGAGTGACTCGACGATGCTCCCGACCTTCTTGAATCGGGCTGCTCGCTGCTTGTTCGCGGCTCGAACCGGTTTGGCCGCTTTGGTAATCGCCTTCGCGCGGCCCGTTCCTCTCCTAGCTCGTTGGCTTCGGCGACCATCGCGTCCAGTCGAGTCGCGAGACCTTCCAAATCCTGACCCGCCTTCTCCGCTGATCGGGCCGGCCTTCCGGTAGTGTACGAATGTACTAAAATCCGGGATGGTACCGGCCTCCGGATCGGTGTGCAAGGCAGTGTTAAAAAATTGGCGGGCGGGGTCTCCCCGTAGAGGGAAAGTTGAAAATGCGGGCGAACCGGATAAGCTCCGGTGGTGTCCGAATGTGCAGACATAGGGAGTTTGAAAACGTGGGACATATCCAGGTCACAGCCGCAGACAATGCGTTTCTCAAGGAGGACGACGCGACCCGCGAGAAACATCGGCGTTTGAAGACCGAAGGTCTGTTTCTTGAACGAGGGATGCAGTACTACGTCAGTGCGAGGTTCGCTGCCATATTGGGCTTCATGCCGGTCGCGGGCAACCAGTTCCATCACGCGATCGAGATGTTTCTAAAGAGCCAGCTGGCGTTTCGCGGCGTATCTCTTCGGGACTTGTACAAAGAATTTCGCCATGACCTCGTGAAGATTTGGGAAGCGTTCAAAGCTGGTTTTCCGGCTGAGGACCTGTCGGGATTTAATGAACTCGTCTCTCGACTCGACCAGTGGGATGACATTCGCTATCCCGATGACGTGCTAAAGAATGGGATGATTGGACAGATCGACTGGACGTCCGACGGGACTCCGATCCAAGTATCCGGTCCGCACAGCAATTCGCCGCGTTATGAGCTATCCGTCCTCCCGTTGGATCGGCTTGTCGTGAAGATACTACGCCTCAGCGGCAGAACAAGTTCGAGGGGTTTGCGTCAGGAGCTGAGTCACGGCAAGGGCAACGGCCAGTGTGGGTTCGACGCACTGTATTATGAGAACGCCGAGAAGGCATACTGGGAAAACTAGTTCGGCGTCAAAACTCCAATCGCTTTACAAGCGTGGTGCTTCATCATCTGGTCGTGTACGTCCGCCTGAGTCGAGTGACCGAACGACATCGACGGGTTCATGTCTGCGGCCTCGGCAGTGTGTAGGTCCTTCGCCTTGGCATGCAGTCGAGCTGCCTTGACGTGCTGCTTTGGAGTCGTGGCCTTCTTGCTCGCTCGATTGGCTTTTACGGTTGCCTTCTCGGCGTCGTTCAAGGATACGCTCAGGAAGGAGGAATTGGAAAAACTCAAGCGCTAAGAGACAAGTGCAGAGGGGCAAAAATCACTCTGGCTGCAGAGCGCGGCGGCTAGCCTGTCGTCACATTTTCGCTCGCCGCCAAGAGAAGTGGCCCGTCGACTGCGCAGGTCAACGGGCCGAGCGAAGTGGAGCGGAAGGGAGTTGAACCCTCGACCTCTGCATTGCGAACGCAGCGCTCTCCCAACTGAGCTACCGCCCCGAAGACCGTAAAACGCAGCCCCTTACGGCCGAATCGGATTCTTGCAGGCCCGACATCTTGGGTCAAGCTTTCCCGCGGCACGCGCGTTGCTTCCTCCGCGGTGCGTTCGGCCGCCCGCGCGGCGGAGCGATTCCCCGTGCATTCGGCTAAGCCCGTGCGTTCGGCTAAGATCGGCGTTCGGCTAAGATCAGCATTCGACTAAAGAGGCGCCGCCGGACGATTTTCTCCCTCGAGGCCTGGCAACCATGATGCACCGCTTGTCTCTCTCTGCCGTCTGCGTTTCGCTTTGGGCGTCGTCGATTTTTGCCGCCGATTGGAAGCCGGCGGCGGGGCCGCTCATGACGCGCTGGGCCAAGGACGTCACTCCGACGAACGTGCACCGCGAGTATCCGCGGCCGCAGCTCGTCCGCAACGAGTGGGAATGCCTCAACGGCCTGTGGGAGTACGCGATCAAGCCGAAGGCCGAGGACCGTCCCGCGGCGTACGAGGGCTCGATCCTGGTCCCCTTCCCCGTCGAGTCGGCCCTTTCGGGAGTGATGCGGCGCGTCGGCCCGGAAGAGCGGCTCTGGTATCGCCGCTCGTTTGCCCTGCCGAAGACCTGGTCGACCAAACGCGTGCTCTTGCACTTCGACGCCGTCGATTGGGAGGCGACGGTGTGGCTCGACGGCAAGCAGCTGGGCGTTCACCGCGGGGGCTATGCACCCTTTACGTTCGACGTCACCGAGCAGCTCTCGCCCGATCGCACGCATGAGATCGTCGTGGGAGTTTGGGATCCCTCCGACGCGGGAACGCAGCCGCGGGGCAAGCAGACCAACAAGCCGCACGGAATCTGGTATACGCCGACGTCGGGCATCTGGCAGACGGTGTGGCTGGAGCCGGTGACGAAATCGCACTTTAACGATCTGGTGTTTCAGCCCGGTGGGGCGCCGAACTCGGTGATTCTGACGGTCACGCCCACCGACCCGGCCGTCGAGCTGCCCCTCGACGTCGAGATCTTCGATCAACCGTTCGACTCCAATGTGCCGCCCACCAAGATCGCCTCGACGAGCGGCACCTCGACCACTCCGCTGGTGCTCACCGTCCCCAGCGACCTTACGAAGTATTGGACGCCCGACACGCCGAATCTTTACGGCACGACGATCCGGCTGTTGAGTGCCGATCGCAAGCAGGTCCTCGACGAGGTGCAGAGCTATTTTGCGCTGCGGAATTTCGACGTGCTTCCGGCGGCCAACGATCGCGTGGCGCGGATTCGCCTCAACAACCGGCCGGTGTTCTTGATCGGTCCGCTCGACCAGGGCTTCTGGCCCGACGGGCTGTACACGGCGCCGACCGACGAGGCGCTGCGCTCGGATCTCGAGACCACCAAGCGGCTCGGGTTCAACCTCGTGCGAAAGCACGTCAAGGTCGAGCCGGCCCGCTGGTACTACTGGTGCGATCGGCTCGGTCTGGTCGTGTTTCAGGACATGCCCAGCGGCGACCAATCGGCTGCGGAGGTCACCGCGAAAGACAACTCGCCCGAGGCGCAGAGCTGGTATCTCAGCAAAGCCGAAATCAAGCGCTCGCCCGACTCGGCCAAACAGTACGAGGCCGAGCTGTTGGAGCTGATCGCGGCGCGGCGGCAATTCCCGTCGATCATCGCCTGGGTGCCGTTCAACGAAGGTTGGGGACAGTTCGACACCGAGGGCGTGGTGCGCACGATCCGAGTGCACGACGCGCGGCGGCTGGTGACGCCGGCCAGCGGGTGGAACGATTTCCCCGTGGGGGACATTCACGACGTCCATTCGTATCCGGGCCCGGCCGCGCCGCCGGCCAGCGCCGAGCGGGCCGCCGTGCTGGGCGAATTCGGCGGGCTGGGTCTGCCGATCTCGGGCCACCTGTGGATGGCCGAGGGGAAGAACTGGGGCTATCGCAAGTACACGACGCGCGAGCAACTGACGGCGGCCTACCTCAACCTGGCGACAAAGCTCGAGCCGCTGGTCGTCTCGCGATTGTCGGCTGCGGTCTACACTCAGACCACCGACGTCGAAACGGAAGTCAACGGCCTGATGACCTACGACCGGTCGATGATCAAGATGGATCCCGACCAGCTCTACCAGGCCAACCGGCGACTGATTGAGCTCTCTAACAGGCTGCCGCAATGAGCGCTTTCAGGCGTGGAACATGCGGAGTAGCTGGAGTCGCGCCGCCAGGCGAGCCCCCAGGCGTCGAACAACATTTTGTATTAACGAGCGCAAGTCGATGATTTAGCACGGGTTGAATATTGCGCGAGGGAAGTGCGAGTTGAGGCACACTTTTCCCAAGCCGACAGCTTGCTGTCGTTCCGGAACCGACGACAAGTCGTCGGCTTGGGACAGTGGACGCGACAATGATT
>DASPSM010000338.1:0-5137 GCA_035623955.1 Planctomycetaceae bacterium | reverse complement strand
TCCGCCGCGCGTTTTGCTGAGCGCGTTTGCCGACGAGGCAGCCAATCGCAAGACGGCCCTCGAGCAGCTGACCGCGCTGGCTGCCATCGGCCTGTCGCACTACAGCCCGCGATTTATCGACGTCGACGGCTCGGGGACGGTGCGGCACATCGTCGATCTCGACGCCGCCCAAAGCGAGCGGCTCAAAGCCCTTCATCGCGAGTTTGGAATCCGCGTCACGAGCATCGGCTCGCGGCTCGGCAAGGTGAAGCTGCGCGACGAGCCGGACAAGTCACACAACAAGTTCGTGCCGTTCGCGGAGTACCTCAAAGGTGAGGTCGCGGCCACGTTGCGCGCGGCCGTCGAGCTGGAAACAAAACTCGTCCGCGGCTTCTCCTTTTACCCGCCGCTCGGCGCCGATCCGGCTCCCTACGTGGGACAGGCGGTCGAGCAGATCGGCACGATCGTCGAGGCCTGTGCCAAGGAGGGGCTTGTGTATGGCCTCGAGATCGAGCCGAACCTCGTCGGCTCGACCGGCGAACTGATGACGACGCTCGCCAAAAAGGTCAATCATCCGCATCTGGTTCTGATTTATGACGGCGGCAATATCGCCTGTCAGAACAAGGATGCCGGGCAGTGCTTCCGCGAGTACCAGGCGATGCGGCCGCACCTCGGCTGGATGCACGTCAAGGATTACCGCATCGATCCGGGGCTCGAATGGACCGGCGTCGTCGACGAGGAGCGGCTGCGGAACTTCGTGCCGGCGGATTGCGGCGATTCCGGTTATCCGGACGTCTTGCGCGATCTGGCGATCTATCTGCCGGCGCTCGAACGACGCATGCAAAGCCTCGGAGCGCCTGGCTTCTTCCTCGAAACCGAGCCGCACCTCAAAGGGGGCGGCCAGTTCGGCGGCTTCAGTGGGCCCGACGGCATGGGGGTGGCTGTCCGCTCGCTGTGCCGGGTTTTGGATGACGTTGGCATTGGTTACGACCTGCGGAATTTCGAGGACATTCGCCGCGTCCGCGGATTTTGATTTAGCAGCTGTTGAGTTGATTGAGGAGTCGAGCGTTCCATGCCGTTCCGATTCAAGGATCTCGAAAGTCTGCTTGTTTGCCCCGGCTCGCGCACGCCGCTGATTCAGGACGGAGATTCGCTTGTGTGTCTGAATCCCGATTGCCGCCTGAAGTACGCCATTCGCGACGACATCCCGATCATGCTGGTCGACGAAGCGGTCAAGCTTTCGGCCGAAGACTGGGGCACGATCATGCAGCGACATTCACGCGACGCCAAGACCGGCCAGGCGATCGGAGCCGCCCCATGACCGCCCTGCGTGCGCGGCTTCGCGCCGCGACTCTCTTCGTGTCGAGCCTCTCCTTATTGATCTTCGGGCAGACGCTGCTGTTGGCCGACGGGCCGGCAAGCGCCCCGCCGAAACCGGCCGCCTCCGACGCCAGGTCCGAAAAGCCCGCGCCCGCTCACAAGCCCCGCTACGAAATCCGCGAAAAGCACGATCGTAACGGCATCGGCAAGTTCTACATGGGTCGGGAGATCGCCCATGTGATGGGCTACCAGGGAATCGACTGGCTCGAGCGCCCCGAGCGCGAGACCGAAGAGCACCTGACCCAGCTGGTCGACGTGCTGAAGCTCACCCCCGGAATGGTGGTGGCCGACATCGGTGCCGGCAGCGGCGTGATCTCGATCAAAATGGCTGACAAGGTGAAGCCCGCCGGCACCATCCTCGCCGTCGACATCCAGGAAGAAATGCTCAGCGTGCTGGCCAAACGCTGCAAGCAGCTGGGAATCACCAACGTCACGCCGATCCGCGGCACCGAGAAATCACCCAACCTCAAGCCGGGCACCGTGGACCTGGCGATCATGGTCGACGTCTACCACGAGTTCCGCTACCCGTACGAAATGCTCCTGGCCATCTCGAAGGGCCTCAAGCCGGGGGGTCGCGTCGTGTTCGTCGAGTACCGCAAGGAAGATCCGAACGTCCCCATCAAGCTCGTGCACAAGATGACCGAAGCCCAGGTCAAACGCGAGGCCGCCGAACGCTCCCTCGAGCTGGCCCACGTCGAGACGATCGAGGTCCTCCCCTGGCAGCACGTGATCATCTTCGAGCGCCGCCCCCCAAAGCCGGCGACCGGTCATTGATCGATGCCGTCTTCGCGGCGTTTCCGACCGACCAAACGAGACGGGACAAGAACGCGCCGAAGCACGGTGGGTCAAACCCGAGCCGACACCGCCAACGGTCGGCCGACTCGAACGCTCAGTCGTTTTTCGCCGCGTGGCTGGTGGTTGCCGCATCGGTCGACAGGCTGCGGAGATAGGCGTACAGGTCGGCAAAGTCCGAGGGCTTCAAGTCTTTGAGCAGGCCCGAAGGCATGAGGGACGTTTTGAGGGTGCGGCGTTCTTCGATTTCGCCCGGCGTAAAGCGAAAGGTTTGATTGGAGGCGTTGCGGAGGAGAACTTCGTCCACCGCTTCGTAGACGATCATGCCGGTGTAGACTTTGCCCCCCTTGGTTTCGATCATCGTCGTCTGATAGCGCGGCGAGACGTCACGGCTGGGCTGGATGATGGCGGTAAACAGGTCGTCGCGCGAGAAGCGGCGGGCGGCGCCGGAGAGGTCGGGGCCGAGGGCCGTGCGGCCGTTGTGGCACTGGGCACACGTGCGGCTCTCGAAGAGTTTTTTGCCGCGAGCCGAGTCGCCGGCTTCCCAAGCGACACTTAGCAGGACGTCGCGAGCCTGCTGCACCGAGTTATCGCCGCCGAGGGCGTTCATGCGGGCGAATTCTTTGGGGTAGGTCTGCTCGAGCCAGTGACCCCATTTCTCGAGCACTTCGGGCTGCGGCTTGCGTCCCACCTCGCCAAAGACAAATCCGAAGTCTTCGCTGGTGCTCCGCTCGAGCAGTCGGGCGGCCCGCTCGCGGAGGATCAGTTCTGGCTTGTCGTTCCCCAAGCGACGCAAGGCGTTGACGAGCGCGAAGTGCTCGGCGGCCGACTGGCCGGGGGGCAGTTTTTCCAGCGCAGACAGGCAGGCGTCGACGACTTCGAGCTGGGCTGACTCGAGTCCTTCGATGAACCGGGGCCGGTCGGCTTCCTCGGGCTTTTGGGCCAGGGCCATCATGATGGCGCCGCGGAGCGGATAGTCGCCGAACTTGCTGCGAACCAGGGCCCGATGCTCCGGGGCGTTCGACTCGGCCAGGAGGAAGACGACGCCGTTGGTCCACTTGAAGTGCGGATCGGTCTGGATGTTGTGCACGAAGGCGTCGACCGCCGGCTTGAGCAGCTCGGGGCCGATCTCGCTCAAGAACAGGACGTGCCCCGGCCGTCCGAAGCCTTTTTGGGCGACGATTGCGGCGGGCAGATCGCCGTCGAGCATGACGAGCTGCTTGTACATTTCGCTCACGCGGTCGTCCCAGTTGCGATCCTGGTTGAGCTTGCGGGCGGCGATCTTGGGTTCCAGCTCGACGAGAGCGTGGGCGATCTTTTGCGACTGCTCGTTGGTGCGGTCGACCGGAATCGAGGCGGCCACGCAGAGGTAATGGATGTCGCGGACGGGACTCGACTTCTCCGTAATCTGGTCCAAAACGCGATCAAGCAGCGGGGCATTGAGCGGCTGCAGCATGGCGATCACGCGGGCCAGCTCGAAATCGACCTCGGCATTCTTGGTCGGGAAGAGCTGCGCGACGCGGATCCGCAGCGGATCGAGCTCGCGCTCATGCGGCTTGAGATCAACCGGGCTCGTGTATCCGTCGAACATCGGCGCCACCGCCCGACCCGGGCCGCAGTCGCCCAGGGCGATCTGCATGACGCGGACGGCTTCCAGTCGCAGCGCGGGAGATTCGGTTTTGCCGAAGACCTTGATCGCCCGTTCGAGGGCCGGCAGGTTGACCCTGGTGCCGCGCTCGCAACGGCCGAAGGCGAACCACAGCTCGGCCGAGGGGTTCGTTGGATCAAGCGTGAGAGCGACGCCCGACGCTTGGGCTTCATCGAGTCGGCCGATGAGTCGCGCGGCCGCGAACCGGACCGCGCGGTCGTCGTCGCCGAGCCGGCTCACGACGGCTGGCAGCAGCGACTCGAACGAGCCGATCGGCTCAGCGGTCCACAAGGCTTCCAGCGCTGCGCGGGCCACCGAGGCATCGCGATCTTCGAGGAACGGCTTGAACGATGCAGCCGGATACGATCGGTCGAAGCGGCCGGCCGACCAGATCGCGCGAGCGCGCAGGGCCGGCGACTGGTCACCGGCGAGCGTGTCGAGCGTGGCCACGTCGAGCCCGCTGAACAGTTCGGTGACGATCTCGATGGCTCGAACCCGCTGCGAAACCGGGCGGAGCGGATCGACGCACGCTGCGATAAACGGTTCCCGGCCGAGTTTCTTGGCTGCCGGCAGCCAGTTGTTTCGCGACCAGGCGCTCTGCGGCTGTAGCGCCGTGAGGCAGCTCGTCAGAGGGTCGTGCCGGCGCGCGGGCGTGACGTTGATTGCCACGCGGTGCGACGGTTCGGGAGCCGTTTTGGGATCAGTCGGGGTCTTTCCGTCGCCCCGCTTGTCCGCCCGCGTCTTGGCGCTTTCGGTGCGATCGATGACGTCTTCGCTCGAAGGTTTGCTCCCCTTGGAGGCGTCGTCGACGGGAGGATGGTTTTCACCGGCTTCGCCTTCTGCCCCCTTTTCGCCAGAGGTCAGAACGAGCGACGAAGTCTGCGGGTGATCGCCGACGTAGCTCACCTTATAGACGCCGCCGCGCGTGCCTCGGCCCCCCACGGAGATATACAAGCTCCCGTCCGGTCCGACCTCGGCAGCGGTCGGGGCAAAACCGAAGTCACCTTTGGGAGACAAAAAGGCGTACGGCGTGCTGCTCCAGCTGCCGCCGAATTTCTTGAGCGGGACGACCAGCACGCGGCCGAAGGTCCAGTCCAGAACGAACAGCGCCCCACGGTAGTGGCGGGGGAACTGGGTGTGCTGGTAACAGACGACGCCGGTTGGCGAGCCGCGGCCAAACGAGGCGACGACAGTCGGCATGTCGAGATAGTGATCGGGGCGGATCCAGTTTTGGCTGACCCAGCCGGCGTCGCTGCCGGGGAGCGTGTGCAGGACGCGGATTGGCCGGTACCAGGGGAGCGAGACTTCCCGCTCGCTGTCGCTTTCAAAAGTGAACAG
>DASPSM010000333.1:0-4319 GCA_035623955.1 Planctomycetaceae bacterium | reverse complement strand
AATCCGCTCGGCGATGCACGAAAGATGGTCTATGGGACGTTCGGGCAGATTTTGGGGCGCGGGTAACGCGCGGGACTGCCCGGGAATCGTCAGGCTGGCGGGACCGGTTTGCGAAAATTTGCGGTGAACATGAATCGGCCGCCCAGGACTTCTTCGGTCTCAAAGCCGGCGTCGCGGGCCAGGCGCTCGACCGTCGATTTCGATTGATAGTGCGGATCGCCGAACATCTCGCTCACGGAAAGGCGGCCGCCGGGGCGCAGCGCACGAAACGACTGGCGGATGACGCCCGCTCGATCAGGAATCTCCCCGAGCGCGCACGATAAGATCACGAGGTCGAAAACGCCTTCCTCCACGAGCGGAGCGCTCGCGTCCCCTTGCAGAACGTTTAGGTTCAAGACACTCTTTCGCGCGGCATTGCGCTTCAGCCGCTCGACCATGCCGGGTTGCAACTCGACGCCGACAGCTTCGCCACCGGGCAAGACTCGTTGAGCAGCGGGAATCAGCAAACGCCCCGGTCCGGGTCCGAATTCCAGCACCCTCTGACCGGGCTTAAGGCCGATCCGGTCCAACGTCACTGCCGTTCGGTTGATCTTCTGAGCAAGCGGATTTTCGAGGGACCACGCCAGGATCGTGGGGCAAGGCAGGGACCAGTGTTGGCTAGCGATGCGCCAGGCGATACTGACCAGCACAAACGCCACAACGAAGATCAAAATCAGCGCGGCGATTTTCATGACCGGTTTATAAAGGAAGAGCCGGCGGGCTTACACCCGCCGCTCGCCGGAAGCAATGCGACCCGGTCAGAATTCGATCCGCTGGCCGTCGTAGGAGAGTTCGACGCCGGCGGGCAGCCGGGCGTTGGTCGCTTCGTACTCGAGTGAGTGCGAGACGTGCGTGAAATAGGCGCGGCGGGGTTTGACCCGCGCAATCACTTCGAGTGCCTGGCCCACGCTGAAATGCGTGGGATGCGGATGGTCGCGGAGTGCGTCGATGACGAGCGTGTCGAGCCCTTCCAACAGCGGCCAGCTCTCGTCCGGGATGGCGCTCACGTCGGTGCAGTAGGCCACGTCGTTGAGGCGAAATCCCAGGATCGGCAGCTTGCCGTGCATCAGGCGGATGGGCCGGATCGTCTGCCCCAAGACCGCAAAGGGCGCAGTGGGAATTGGCACGATGGCGAATTTGGGGACCGCAAAATGGTGTGCGTCGGGATCGGCCGGGGTGAACGCGTAACTGAAGGCCGCGCGGATTTGCCGCTCGACAATCTCCTCGCAATACAAACCGATGTCCCGATCGAGCCGGTAGCCGAAGATTCGCAGGTCATCCAGCCCGAAGATATGGTCGGCGTGGCTATGCGTGAAGATTGCCGCGTGCACCAGTTCGACTTTTTCGCGTAACAGCTGCAAACGCAGCTCGGGCGGCGTGTCGATCAAAAAATTACCCTCGGGGGCGGGGACAAAGACGCCCGTGCGCGTGCGGTGGTTGCGGGGATTGTTCGAGGTGCAGACCGGACAGCGGCAGCCAATCACCGGAACGCCGACACTGGTCCCCGTGCCGAGCAGGATCAGTTCACGCCTCAAGCGGGCGCTCCGGGAACTCGCTCACGCCGTCGGCGCTGACGAGTAACAGGCGCGGAGAGAGCGGGTGGTCCATGCGGTTGAAATCGTCCTCGACTTTACGCCGAATTTCGCTCAGCGCCTCGGACCGCCCCATGCTGACGGCGACGAGGAAATCGCGGCTGGGGACGCCGACGGCCAACTCCGAGCCCAATTCCGTTCGCAGGGCCGAACAGAACTGGCGGCTGAGGATCCGCGACGAGTTGTAAGCATCGGGCCGCTTCGGCATCAGCAGCATCGAGCCGCCGTCTTCGCGACCCATCACATATTCCATCTGCTGCCGCTCGAAGTAGCGATCGAGATTCGCCAGGGCCAACTCGTGCAGCGTTTCGCGGTCGATGTGCCAGCGGCGGAGCATGTCGTCGCGGATATACCAGTAGGCATGCTGCTCGTCGACGACGTAAAGCACCATCAGGTCGCCGACCCAAGGCGTGCCGACGAAATTCGGAAAGCTTCGCCGCCATACGTCCTCGGGGTAGAGCATCGGCAGGATGCGGCTGCGGACTGAAGCGAGCGTCGGCTCGGATTGGGCCGAGTCCCATTTCTGCACCTGCGCGACAGTCGCGAGCGCGGGGAGAATGATATCCTCGAAGCGCTCGGGCTCCTGGACGTAATTGCGATAGAAGTTGAACAGATTGATGTTCGACTCGCCTAACTGCACGCGAAATTCGTCGCTGCGGTGGCATTTGAGCGAGGGGAACCGATCGCGAGCGATCCGCACGACGCGGTCGGCAAAGATGTGTGGGGGATCGGGGGGCTCGTCCGCGAACTCGAGCGAGTTCATGATCATGGTCGCGAGCGTTTCGAGCTCCGGATCGCGGCGCCCGGCAGTCTGAAACGTGGCGACCACGCAGACCGACTTGTAGCGGGCGCTCCACAACTTCCAGGGGCGCCACTGAGGCGGCCGCAACCAGCGTTTCCACCAAACCAGCTTCGCCAGATCGTTTGATTCCCCCTCCGTGCAGATTGACGGATAGGGGCCCTCGAGCGGCCGCGTCCGTCGGACGTGGCGGCTGTCCGGAAAAACCTGCTCGGGATCGACAATCGTGTCGAAGTCAACCTTGTTCCAGTTCGAGCGCCACCGGCCCACGAGGCGGAGCAAGCCCCCCGACCCGGGCGCAACAAGTTGCGCTTCGCCGCCTGACTCCACGAGCGTCCATCCCGGCGGGTGCCACACCCGGAACCAGCGTGACGGATCGACGTACGACCGCCAATGTGCGGGATGGGTCGTTTTCATGTTGCAGGCCGCCTCGAACGCTGCGGCGACGCGTAGCATTCGAGGGAAATGAGCGGGCGAGCGCCCGCGGAATTCTCAAACCGGAAGCGAACCTCGTCAGACGGTTTGCCTGGAGCGCTCCATGTAGGTCATACGCAAAGAGTGTAACGTATCGTCGAGAATCTGCGACTCTTCTTTCGTCAGTTGGCCCGCAGTCTTTTCCTCCAAGATACCCATCATGTCGATGAAATACCGCGCCGTCGCCAGCTGAATTTCTGCCTTTTTCGTCGACGGGTTCGGAATCAATCCCAGGAACATCATCGCTTGTGTTGAGAGCATAACCACCAGGTCGGCAAAGGTGGGATTCGGCATTTCCCGTGCCGCCTCTGGCTGCGGCCGAGCTTCGGTGGTTGCCGAGCCGGACGCTTGATTGCTTCGTCGACCGGCTGTTTGATCCTTACCCGCGCTCTCGCCGCTGGTCGACTCGGTGCGGAACTGCTGATCGAGGGCGGCGTCTTCAGCTTTGACGCGGTTCTTCCAGTCCTCGTCCGAGGCGATTTCGATTTGGGGGCCGGGGGCGGACGCTGCGGGGGTCCGATCGTCAGCGACCGATTCGTTGTTCATCATGGGATGCTCCCCATCCGGCGCCGATCAGCCTGCCCTGGGACGGCGGATCACCGAGGAGGAACTCCGGACGCAGCTTAGCGTTTCGGAATTAAACGCATCGAGCGCCCTGTTCTGGCACAGGGCAGAATACGGCTCTCGGAGCCGGCCGGTCAAGTCCGTGGAAATTGCCCCGGTCAAGCGTCGCGGCAACCAAGAAAATGCCACCTCCGCCCGATTCTTCGACAGCAGTTGAATAAGGTCAAGGCATGTTCCGAGCCGCGCGGAGATCGCGTCCGACAAAGACGCCGGAAATCCTCGGGAAAAACGACAGATCTGCAGTCCGTGCCGGGCTGGCACAGCGTTTGCCTGAGTCGAAGGTCGCGAGCAATGCTGCTCGCCCTTCACAGCCTGGGTTCTTCGTCACCCAGACCTTCGCCCGACGGCACTGGAACGGCCGGCCGGGAGTGGAGCCGGACACGTTTCGGCGTGACTCCGGGAAAGCGCCTCCGCTCATCCGGTCGGCCGTTTCAGAACCGTTACTGCGGCGATTTTTTCTTGCGCGAGCACGCGGCGGGCCTGATCGTACAATGGGGTCGGGAATCTGCATTGCGCCGTTTGCCTTCGCTCGCCACCCAAGCCCGAGATCACAGCCGTGCTCCGAGTGTGCAGCTTCGAGAGTCGCCGCGCGGACGAGATGCGATCGCTGATTGAGCGCCAGGGGGCTGTCGCGACGGTCGTCCCGTCGATGCGCGAGGTGCCGCTGGATTCGAACGCTGCGGCGTTCGCGTTTGTCTCGTCGCTGTTGGCGGGGAAGATTGACGTGGTCGTGTTTCTGACCGGCGTCGGCGCCCGCGCCCTCCTCGACGCGGCCGCCACCCGCTTCGATC
>DASPSM010000312.1:0-3541 GCA_035623955.1 Planctomycetaceae bacterium | reverse complement strand
AAGAAGGATGGCTCGGTCACTTACTACCGCGACGTCCTGCCCCTCTTGCAAGCCAACTGCCAGCAATGTCACCGGCCCGGCGAGATCGGGCCCTTCGCGCTGATGAACTACAAGCAGGCCGTCAACTGGGCCGAGGACATCGAGACCTACACCGAGACGCGGCAAATGCCCCCCTGGAAAATCACCGGCGGCCTCGCGTTCCACAATGAGCGCCGCCTGAACGAGAAGGACATCGCCATCCTCGCCAAATGGGCCGCAGAAGGGACTCCCGAGGGGAATCCGGCCGACGCTCCGCCGCCTCGGCAGTTCACGACCGGCTGGCAGCTCGGCGAGCCCGACCTGGTGCTCACGCCCTCGAGCGAATTCACGCTGGGCCCGGGCGGCCCCGATCTGTTCCGCGTCCTCGTGCTGCCGACCAACCTGACCGAAGACAAATTCGTCGTCGGCTACGAAGTGAAGCCGGCCAATCCGCGCGTCGTCCACCACACGCTCAACTTCATCGACACGACCAAGGCCGGCCGGGCGTTCGAAAAGAGGGCCCAAGCCCGCGAAGCCAAACATCCCTCGAAAGACGGCTTCGACCGCGGGCCCGGGTACTCCTCCGACATGGGCGTTGGCTTCTTCCCACAAGGGGGACTGGGGGGCTGGGCGCCGGGGCAGCTGGCCCGGCAGATGCCCCCCGGTTATGGCTTCCTGTTGCCCAAGAACTCCGACGTCGTCGTGCAGGTGCATTACCACCGCGACGGCCGCGTCGAACGCGACAAGCTGCAGATCGGCCTCTACTTCGCCAAGAAGTCCGAAGGCATGAAAGCCTTCAAAGGAGGCGTGATCCCCGGCCGCTTCCTGGCGATTCCCGCCAACGACGCCAACTACAAAGTCTACGGCTCCACCACCGTCAACGAAGAATGCATCCTGCACAACATCACGCCGCACATGCATCTGGTCGGCAAGAAAATCAAAGTCACGATCAAGATGCCCGGCAAGCCGAAGGAGACGCTGCTCGAAATCGGCGCCTGGGACTACAACTGGCAGGAGACCTACTTCCTCAAAGACCCGCTCAAACTGCCGGTCGGCACGGTGCTGGAAGTGGAAGCCGTCTACGACAACAGCACGAACAATCCCAACAACCCCAGCAATCCGCCCAAGCTGGTGACGTTCGGCGAGCAGACGACGAACGAAATGTGCTTCGTCTTCCTGGGCGCCACCTCCGACGGCAAAGACCGCTCCCCTTTCTCCAACTCCGTCTTCGGCGGCCGCCGCCGCGACCGCGAAAAGGGGAAGGAAAAGCCAAAAGAAGCGGCGAAGCCGGCCAACAACCAGGCCAGCCGATAGAGCAGCGTCGGCGAGAATTTGATTGTGTGCCTATTGAGTAGACGCGCGGTGGCCGGGGCAAGTTGTTGCCGAGCCGTGGGCATAGCACCGGCCGTTGGCTGAACGCCCGTGGCTCGTCACTTTGGTCCGCCCCTGAGGCGCATCTGGTTGCCAGCGAAAACCAGGCAGAAGCCGCCCAGAAAAAGTACTCCCACCGTGCCATTGGCTTGCGGGAACAGGTTGAAGGCGGCACCAGGCACCAGTTCAACGAACCACAATGAGAGACCGACAATGAGCAGGCACCTCGATAGGGTCGATGCCGGCCTCTGAATCGCATCGACGATGGCATAGACGCAAGCAACCGCGCCCAAGAGTTCGGCCCAACGTTCGCGGTGAAAAGCGTAAAGCGTGATTGCGGCTGCAACAATGACCACACTCGACGCAACCGCCTGCGCTCGGGGACTCATCGCACTCCCCTTCAGCAGTTACTCGTTCTTTCGCCGCGGCACGAAGGACGGCGGTCCACAATGGCACCTAATCGCTGTCGATCCAACCGAGAAAGCGCACGATCCCCAACGCCAGGCCGATGATGATGAGCAGGAAGCCCGGCACGAACATGGCCGCGGCGAACATTCCCGCGACGACGGGGTTAGGATTCGGGTCTCCGTGGCTCCACCCGTAGGCGGTGGCGGCGAGAAGAGGCGCGCTGCCAATCGCCACGATGAAAACGCCAACCCAGAGGATCGCAGACCCAAAAATCCTGCGCATGCGGCTTTCCTCCTGGTGGATGTGGCAGCCTCGATGGGGAGACGCCACTGATACGGCGTAATCCGCGCGTCAGTATAACCATGCCGGCCGTGCATTTTTCGGCGGATTTCGGTGGGCTAAGACAGGGAAGCAATTCGCCAGCCCCGCTCGTCCGGGCTGCCGGGACTGGGCTCCGGTTTTGAAAAGAAACTGATCTTGGATGAACCGGGCTTTTATGGCTGAATGGAGATAGGGACTTTTGCTTCTTCGATGAGGCTGCGCACCCGGCGTGTTGGCGCTCACTGAGGACGCTTGTCCAATTCGTCGCCGGGCCCGGCTGGAATGAAAAAAGGATCCCTGCTGGTGGTGGGGATCCGTTTGCACTAAGGAGAGAGAGCATCCCCGGCAGCCGAAAAGCGGGCGCGGCGATCGATCGGGAGGCCGGGACGGGACACGAAAGCGACCGACGTGCGACAAGTTGTCCCGTCGCGAGCGCATCACGATTAATGTCTCGCAGGACAATGCGTTACGACAAGAGCTGAATGGACGGGACACTTTCGTGCGATAGGTGTCCCGTGTGAGTCCCAAGAGAGGTTGGAGTGGGACGGGACTCACTCTGGCGGGCCGCGTCTCGGGCGCGGCGCCCGGTTGCGGACGTGGGCGACCCCCCAGTAGCCGCCGATCAGGTGGGGGAACTTGCCGGGGGTCACGTGGTAGTGCCAGCCGCGCGCCTCGTCGTAATGCACGTTGAATTCGTTGAGCGGGTTTTTGGTTGAGTCTTTGGCCAGCTCGCCCGCCGCTTCGTAAGGGCCGTAGATCGGAAACCCATCGAAGGCGAAGCCAATCAGGGGCGAGTGGGCCGTTCCGTCGTCCGCCCAGGGCGATTTCACGCAGACCGGGTACTTGTGGTAGTGGTACTCGAAACCCGGGCTCGGATGTCCGCAGCAGCGGTCCAGCCGCCAGATGGCTTCGACCGAATCGGCATCGAAGGGATTGAAGAAGATCACGCCGTTGCAGGCGACGCCGATCGGTCCGCCGGGGAGTGCGCCGTTTTCGTTGTGGGGGTCGACGGCCACGTGGCGAGGATTGACGCGAGGTTCGAGCGGAATCCGCCAGACCTGTCGCTGCTCTTGGATGAAGTTCGGGTTGCCGTCGAGCAGCCGCCAGCGGTCGGGAAAGACAGCCGTCGGATGGTTCGGCAAGTTGTGTGAGCGGACGATTAGGTCGCTGTTGGTGAATTCGAGCGCGACGTTGTCTTTCACCAAGCGGTCCTTGGTGACGAGCTGCCCATCGAGGTCGAGCCAGCCTTTTTGCAGCCAGGCCTGCATGTTGTCGGCAAAGGGGGCCTCGAAGCGATCGGTGCGGTAGTAGAGGCGGTCTGCATTCGACGCGTCGAAACGCTTGGGAACCGAGCCTCGGGCGTCGCTCTTGGCGTGCTCCGCGTCGGTCCCGCGCGGATCGTAGTACCAGCGGCCGCCCAGCG
>DASPSM010000308.1:0-9653 GCA_035623955.1 Planctomycetaceae bacterium | reverse complement strand
ATCTGGTCCATTCCCTCCGAGATTGGCTCACTCGGAAACAAAAGGAGACTCGCCGGGGCCGGGCCGAACTCCGACTTGCGGAACGTTCGGCCTCGTGGAATGCCAAGCCGGAGAACCGGCAGTTACCGTCGTTGTGGGAGTCTCTCAACATCCGATTGCTGACCGACAAGACGAAATGGACAGAGCCGCAGCGGGAGATGATGCGCACGGCGGGGCGCTTTCATGGCATTCGCACTGGCACCGCCGCTGCGGTCTTGATCGCTTTGACGCTGTCGGGCGTGGCCGTATCTCGCCGGATCGAAGAGAAACGTCAGGCCGATGACGCTGCGGCCCTCGTCAAACGACTCGTGGCTGCCGACATTACAGCAGTGCCGGGCATTATCCAAGAGATGGACGGCTATCGCCGCTTGACTGACCCACTCCTTCGAGAAGACGATGGCCAAGCTGCACAGGGCTCGAACAAGAAGCTGCACCTTGCCCTGGCACTCCTCCCTGTGGATCGAAGCAAGGTCGCCGAATTGCGGGCCGATTTGCTGCGGGTGTCGCCGAGCCCGTTTGTCGTCGTGCGGGACGCCCTGTTGCCGCACAAGGATGAGAGCGCTGAGCCGCTGTGGAAGGTTGCACTGGACCTAACCCAGAACGATCAACGACGATTTCAAGCGGCCTGTGCTCTGGCGACCTACACTCCTGAGGACCAACGATGGAGCCAAATCAACAAAATGGTGGCTACTCGTCTTGTGACACTTGAAGCATCGGCGCTCGTAGCATGGCGTGAGGCCCTCCGGCCCGCCAAGGTACAACTTATCCGGCCGCTTGCATCGATCTTTCGGGACACGACCCAAAAGGAACAGGCTCGCAGCTTCGCTACAGAGACGCTGGCGGATTTTGCCGCCAATCAGCCGGAAGAATTGTTTGACCTCCTGGCCGACAGCGAGCAATTTCAGTTTCCTGTCGTATTCGCCAAGCTGGCCGATCACAAAGACCAGGCCATTGCTCTCGCTCAAAGAGAACTCGCCAAACGTCCAGCAGAAAAGGCAACGGAGGAGCAGAAAGAAATTCTGGCGAAGCGACAGGCCAACGTCGCCGTGGCCTTGCTCCGGCTGGGCAGTCCCGACCAGGTCTGGCCCTTGCTCAAGGCAAGTCCCGACCCGAGGGTTCGTAGCTACATCATCCATTGGATCAGTCCGCTGGGGGGCGAACCCCCAGCGATCCTCCAACGGCTTGATACCGAACCCGACGTGACGATTCGCCGGGCACTCGTGCTCACCCTTGGTGAATTCTCGCATTCACAGCTTCCGATGGCTCAACGACAACCACTCATCGAAAAGCTGCTTGGCGTCTACGAGAGCGAGCCGGATGCGGGCCTTCACGGTGCGGCCGAGTGGCTGCTTCGAAGATGGGGGCAAGAGAAACGGATGGGAGCGCTGCTCGACAAACGCAAGACCGACCACAAGCACTTGCAAAGCCAGAAAGCGAGCGACAAGCGGTGGTATGTCAACACGCAGAAGCAAACGTTCGTAATCGTCGATGCCGGTGAGTTCTTGATGGGATCGCCTGAGTCCGAACCGGGACGCCGCCCAGATGAAGCACGACACCGCTGCCGCATTGGCCGCCGGTTTGCAATATCGGCGCATGAAGTCACAAAGTCCCAATACCGAACGTTCCAACAAGCGGTCAAGGGGTTCGATCTGGCCAACAATCAGCAGCTTCGCCACTACATCCGCACAGACGACTCCCCACAGACCGACATGATGTGGTACGAGGCTGCGCATTACTGCGATTGGCTGAGCGAGCAGGAGAAGATTCCAAGGGATCAATGGTGCTATGACCCAAAAGGAGGGACGTATGGTCCGGGCATGAAGGCCAAAGAGAAGTTTTGGGAGTTGACCGGCTATCGGTTGCCGACTGAGCCGGAATGGGAATTTGCCTGTCGAGCCGGAACGACGACGAGCTGTTATTACGGGCTGAGCGAAGGACTGTTGCCGCACTACGGATGGTCTCTGACGAACGGGGAAAACCACTTATGGCCCACCGCCAGCTTGAAGCCGAATGATTTGGGGTTGTTCGACATGCTGGGAAACGCCTGGGAGTGGTGTTTTGACCGGTACAGCGACTATCCAGAACAAAAGGACAAGCTGTCCGAGGACACGCCGACGACGCAACCTGTCGGAGCCGGAGAGTTCCGTGTGTTGCGTGGCGGGGCGTTCATCAATCCACCTTCGAACATCCGTTCCGCCCGCCGTGGTGACTACCTACCGGACAACCGTTACGCCATCATCGGTTTCCGCCCGGCCAGAACTTACCCCTGAGCGGCTTTACTGCTTTCGTATAAAAATCGTTGGTTTTCGCGAACGCGCCGTCTGGCTGCGACCGACATGGAGGGTCGGGTTCCAAGAACTCATCCCGGAAATCAAAACGCCGCTTTGCCGTAAAAGCCCGGCGCCCGGCACGGCAAGGAGAGTGGCAAGGCAGTTAAATCGGCGGAGCCCTTCAGAAGAAGTTCAATAGCCGTCCTGTCGTCCCGACTCCGAAATCCTTCGTGAATCGCGGATTGCGATTGCCGGCCATCCAGCAGCGCGGCACGAAGCGCACTGGCTGCGTCGATACTTCTCTTGGGAGCAGGGCTCGCCGAGGTTGGCTGGCGATTGAAGAGCGAATGTCGTGGGCAAGTGAAGCAGGCGGCGACGTGGCTATTGAGCGTCCCTGCCGGTTCTGGCGAGCAGCACAACTGTTCCCAGAGCGGCAACCGCTGCGTGGGCCAGTATCACGCTGACCGGCAGGCTCCAAGTCGTATTTGATTTCCCGAGCAACGCCAGGTCGGCCTGCGGAAGCAAGCGCTCGAGTGCGTCTTGTGCCCAATAAACGGTGACGTAGCCTTGGGCAAGCCAGCGCGACGCCCCTGTAACCGGCGCGACCACTCCAGCGAGTATGATCTGCGGAATGACGACGATCGGCACAAGAGCCGTCGCCACCTCTTCGGAGCGAGCCAGCGCGGAAAGCAACAGGCCGCATGCCGTTCCGGCGACCGCGAGGACGACCAGAACCAGCAGTTGCAGCAACGCCGAGCCTGGCAACACGCACCAGACCTGCACGATTGTCCAAAGGGCGGCTGCCTGAACGACGCTGATCGCGGCCAAAACGATCAGCTTCGAGACGAAATAAGCTCCGACGCGCAGATTCAGATGGTGCTCGTGGCGAAATATCGCCCGCTCCTTGACCAGTTCCTTCGAGGCCGCATTGGCGCCAAACCAAAAGCAGGAGATCGCCAGGAGGAGCTGCAAATTGATGCTTCGTTGAATACGCTGCTCGGTCTGCGAAACATCTGCCAGTCTGCCGAACACAAGCCCCAACAGGCCCGCAATCAGAAGTCCTTGTGCAGCCATCGCGATGAGGGCCTGCGGGTCCCCGCGCAAGATCGAAGCATAGCGCCCGATCAGCACCAAAGTCTGCCGAACAAAGCTCGGGCGCGGCGGGCCAGTCGGCCGCACCAATCGGAGCGGAGTGTTTCTGTTGAAAGTCTCGACGGGCAGTCGCTGCGTGACGTACTGCTGAAATTGCGGCGAGGCCCGGAAGCGCGCGTCCCATTCTTGCGGCCCTCGTTCGTCGAGTTTCGCATAGACCTCGCCCAGGCGTGAAACGCCGAAATACTGTTTGGCTTCCGCCGGCGTTCCGACGAAGGCGAGCCGGCCTCCGCGCGTGAGGATCACAACCAGGTGGCAGGCCGATTCGACGCTGGCCAGACTGTGGGTGACGCACACCACCGTCTTGCCTCCGTCCGCAATGTCGCGTAACAGCGACATCACTTCGCGATCCGTCTGCTCGTCGAGTCCCGAGGTCACTTCATCCAGGAAAAGGAGGCTCGGGCGAGAAAGAAGCTCGTTGGCCAGGCTGGCACGCTTCAAGTGACCGCCGCTGAGATTGCGGATGGCCGTTCCGCGGCGCTCCGTCAAGCCGACCGCCTCCAAAACGTCGTCCACAAGCGAGTCGACTTCGTCTCGGGCGGTATCGGGGGGAAGGCGAAGCTCAGCTGTGTAGCGCAGCGATGCTTCGACTGTCAGGCTCGCGTGCAGCAGGTCCTTTTGGGGCACGACGGCGATGTCGGCTTTGAGCGCCTCGAAGTCGGCGTATAAATCCTCGCCGTTGATGTCGACGGCCCCTTCGTCTGGCGCGAGGCGTCCGCTCAGGACGGCCAGCAGCGTCGATTTGCCCGAACCGCTGGGTCCAAGGATGCAAACCAATTCCTGGGGACGGACAACGAGCGAGATGCCGTCCAGAATCGTGAGCGGCTCGGCAGTTGCGACGTCCCGGACGACTCGTTTGAGACGCGAGGCTGAAAGCTCCGCATTGTTCGACCGCGAGCGACTGGCCAATCCCGTGCCGTCGAAACAGAGCGAAAATGGCCCAATGTCGATTCGATCGCCCACTTCAAGCAGCCTGGGCTTTGGCAGCCGCTGACCGTTGACGAAGGTCCCGTTCGAGCTGCCAAGGTCGAGCAACAGAACGCGACCGTCACGGACGACGAATCTCGCGTGCGCGCGGGAGACGTGCGGATGATCGAGCGGGAACTCACAGCGCGGGTCGCGGCCAATCACGCCTCCGGTCCCGAGTTCGATCCGCTTCGCGCCCGCGCTACCGCGCAGCAACGCCACATGGCGGGAATCGGCCTGAAGGGTCTGTAAGGCAGCGGCACCTTCATTCCCGGGCTGCGGGGCGGGCGGCCGCGCCTCGATTGAGATGACTTCGATCGTCGGGCCCGTGTAGCCCAGCTTGAGCCGGTCGCCCGCTTGGATTCGTCGGCTCACGTCGATGACTGCGTCGTTGAGCAGGGTCTTGTTGCTGCGGCTTTCGTGAACGAGCAGGAAACCGCCGTTGGACGATTCAATTCGCGCGTGAAGTCCCGAGACCATCGGGCACTCGGCTTCGCCGACGGCGATTTCACAGGAAGGATCTCGCCCCAGGCGTATGGGCGAACCGTCGGCCTCGCGCGACAACAGGCGTCCATCCGGCAAAAGGATTCGATACGCGAGGTGCATGCTTGTCTGCCGAGTCTTCAGAGATTGGAGCGCACCCTCTTAGCACAGGCCTAAAGGACTTTCAGTCGAAACCGCTGCTCGCCGATCTGAAACTGGATGCTGGTTTCGACTTTGACTTGCGGCATCCGCAGCCAGAGTCCGTTGTGCGATTTCGTGTGATCGGCGAACCACTGACCCCTGTTGTCGCAGTAGACGCGCGCGTGCCGAGGCTCGCAGAAGGGATCGTCGGCCCGGCAGACCGCGCAGCTCGTCTCGGAGCCGATCCAGTACTCGGGCTTCACCAACAGGATGCGGTTGCCGATGTCTTTGCCGAGAACTTCTGTCAGGGCGGGGGGTCGAAATCCTCCGACTCCCTCCGACAGACCATGGGTCTCGCTGGACTCGGCCGGGACGCCGAAGTCCCTGGTTGCGTCGGGTTGATCCAACCCCGCGTCGAAACGATATCGACCCCGGCCGACGAGGATCTCAGCCTTGTCCGCCAAGAGGGCACGACTGACACGGACAAAAAGCCCGTGGCGACTCTGCAGATCCGTAACGACCCAGCGATGAGATCCTGCGACCACCTGATGCGTAATCTCGACGTGTCGGGACGAGATTCGATTGTCGAATGGAATCCTCAAATCGCCGTGCGTCCGCCCGATGATGAAACGAGGCACCCGGAGCCGGATGACCTCGCCGTCGGTTTCGCCATCGTCGTAGGCGGTTAACAGGGCCAACGGCGGCCGCGCGGTCGGTCGAAACGGCTCGGCCGGCCTGGCATCGATCTTGGGCGCCGTCCCCTTCAAGTTGGCCAGCGCCTGGCGGATTTCCTCGTCGGTCTCGAGCAGCGTGCCGGCGTGCTCGACGGGCGTGTTTGCGTATTCGTGTTCTTTTGGCCGGGACATGGAACGTAACGTCGCTTTATTCGGAGCGCTTCAATTGTCCAGAACCTTCGGTCTTGCCGTTCCCAAAATCGGCATGGAACTGAACTGTAATCGTGTCGCCGTCGAGCTTTCCAATCATGCGCCATTCCGTTCCCTCGCGCCAGGCGAGGGATTTCCCATGAATTTCCCCCTCGACCGGCAGCTGATTATGGCCTGCCCCTTTGTCAAATTTGACTCCAGTAAACTTTGGGCCGAGTCGTTTGTGCACCTGGATCTCGTAATCGACCGTCACGCCCTCCCAAAATCCCTTGCGATAGGTTCGCGATCCCTTCCAGACGGTTCCCTCGCGGAAGGCATCGTTGGGCGTGAACGATTTCGTCGATTTGTGCGTCGGTTTCTTTGGTGTCGCAGCCGACGGTTTAGTTAGTGTTTCGTTGATCTCAATATCACGCAGTTCGAGATGAGCCCCGTCGAGCAGTGAGAAAATGATCCGACCTTCAGAGTATCGGGATAGTGAGTCGCGGAATGCTGACACTTCTTTGCCGTCGAGTATCATTCGGAAGACGTTCTTCAGCGCAATGATCTCCACACGGTGCCACTTGTCATCTAGCAAAGGACGATTGACGGTTGTCAAGTTCGACAATCCGTCAGTTGTCCAGTGGAGGCCATCAGATCCCACTGACTCCCCCAAGACGACGTGGTAAGCGCCCAGCGGCCACGTTGACTTACGATCCCACTTGATGCCACCGAGATGGAAGCAATAGTCCGCGTCTGTGCCGTTAACGTCGTGCGAACGAAAAATCAGGTGCTTGTTCATCTGATCTGTGGTTCGAATGTGCATCCGGAGATGGAAGTCTTTGAAGTCGGTTCGCTGCGTCGCGATCCGTGACTCGCCATCTCCGCGAAGAACGCCGTTCTCGACCGACCACTTGTCCTCGCCTCCCTTCGGAAATGTCCAGTTCGTGAAGTCCTCGCCGTTAAACAGCCGAACGAACTTCTCCTTGGTCGCTGGCCCGAATCCTAAGCCATTGGCATCGTCGGAGCGTCCCAGTCCGCCAATGCCAAAACCGAAACCGCCAAGTCCTCCTTGCTGACCGAGGCCACCTTTCTTGGGGCTGTCGTCATCCGGGCTCTCTGTCGCAGTTGCAAGACCTTCGCGTTTGCCTAATTTTGTCCCTCCCAGGCCGCCGCCGAGTTCCTGGATCTTAATTTCACGAATCTGCACCGACACGTCGTTTCGTCCGACCAACGCCAGGCCACCGGATTCGAAGGGCTTCGGATCTTCGTACTCGGCGACGACAGTTCCATTGACCGAAGTGGTGATGTGGTTGCCGATCGCAGTGATCTCGAGCGTGTACCACTCCCCGACGTGCGAAGGCTTGGCGATCGGATTCCATGTGAGTGCGACGCCGAGCTTAAGCATGTCGGCCCGGTACAGGCTGCCACGGCGGACCAGCAGGTCGCCGTTTTGGGTATCGGACAACATGATTCCGTAGCCGCTGTACTGGCTCCCCGACGCAGAACGACGAATGATCGCCGAGATCGGCGCATTCTCGGCGTTCAAAATCCGAATCGAGAGCTTGAAGTCTTTGTATTTGGCCTGATCCGCGATCAGGACCAAGGGCTTGCCGGCCTGGCGGGATCCTTGTCCCACCAAAATGCCCTCTTCGTCGACTTTCCAAGAGCCTTCGTTTTCGATTGCCGTCCAACCAGCCAGGTCTTTGCCATTGAACAGCGGCACAATCGGGCCGAAGTGCGCGCTCCCCTCCCACTTGCCGAATTGGTGGTGCCTCCAATTCTTGTCCCGTTGGCCCCAAATGATTTGTGATTCGCTGTCGAGGAGGCGTATGCGGCAGCCTCCCACCGCGCGTGTTTTGTCGATCAATTCGACGTACTGCGGAGTGCGCGCGACTTCATCGAAGTTATAGATGGCGGAACCGTCATGGACTTCTTCTCGCCATTTTCCACCTCCCGTATTCCTGAAGGACGACTTCCCGTACCCCTGCCAAACGCGGCGCTGATCATTGGCGGTGGATTTTGCCGGCTCACGTACAGATGGGACAAGGTCGCAGGCGACGCGGAAGCCCTCGTTGTGTTGACGATGGTCAGGTGCATTGCCCATGCGCTTTGCGGCACGGTCGGCCATCGGCGCATTGCTCCAAGATCCGCCACGACGCACGCGGAATTGGCCCGATTGGGGACCAGGTGGATCGAGCGGTGGTGACTTCAGGTAGTACTCCTCGTCGTACCAATCTGCACACCATTCCCAGGCGTTTCCGAGCATGTCGTAAAGCCCGAAGTTGTTCGGTCGAAATCGCCCGACAGGGCTGGGGAAGGCGTAGCCGTCCGAGGATTCAACAGATCCCTGCGCCCATCCCGGAAACTTGCCAATCAGCGTCGCATCGGCCACATTGCCAATCTTCGTTAACTCTTCAGGATCGTCCCCGCTGTAATAGCGACCCAGCGTCCCAGCTCGGCAGGCGTATTCCCACTCGGCCTCGGTCGGCAGCCGGTAGGTTTTTCCTTCCTGCTTGCTTAGCCAGACACAGAACGCCAGCGCGTCATTGTGGCTGACATTCACGACTGGCGCGTCGTCAGGCTGATCGCCACCCCACTCGCGCCAATTAAAATTCGGATGCCAATCAAACTTGGGCAGATCGTCGCCCGGGCTATAGCCGGGCGCTCCTCTGCCATCCTTTTCGGCGTCGGTCCGGTAACCGGCGTCTCGAACAAACCTCTCGAATTGCCCTTTCGTTACTTCGTACGTTCCCAGATAGAACGGTCTGCTGATCGTCACGGGGTGGACGGGACGTTCACCAAGCGGATGAGCCCACGGACCGTCTGTCGCCTGAGCGGGAAATGCCTTGAGTACCTCGTCGACCGTTTCGGCGCTGCCCATCGCGAAACGACCGGGAGGGATCAACGTCAATTTCATCCCAATCGAGTTGGGCATTACGACGGGTGATCCAAGACGAGTGGCCCATCTTTCTTGGGCCGCTTTCGCTTTCTCCTCATTAAACGGCGCGACGAGCAAATCGGGCTGGTTCGTCTCAGTCGGAGTTCGGGTCGTTGCGAACTCTCGCGGCGTCGATGCTGTTTGCGGCCGAGGTTCGAGTCGGACCTTCAGAGGCGTTTTCTCCCCGCTGGCGACGGTGACTTCCTTTCCGAATACCTGAATGCCTCCCATTGCGACCTGCACGCCGTGCTTGCCGGGTGGCACCGTGATCTCTGCCGAACCTTTAGAAAGATGGACGGTCACCTTTTCGTTATCGACGTAGACTTCGGCGTTGTCCGGGAGATCTTCGAGAACGATGATTCCGTCCGCCGTCTTGACCTTGAACACGCCGCCGGCCCAGGCAATCACAAGACCGAACAGCAGGGCCAGCGTTGCGATGGCGGCCAATATCCAGGGCGTTTGCCGACGTCGAAGTTTGCGGATCGCCGGGCGAGGGCCCGATGGCGTTAGCGACGGCGCGTCGATCAGGCTCTTCCATCGCTCCGACGCTTCAATTTCCTGCATCGGAACCAGCGCCGGTTCTTCCTCCTCATCCGCAGCACCCGCCGCAATCGGCACAGATGACGGTCGATCGAACTGCGAGGCCGGGGGAGCCGGCTGCGGTGACTGGCTCGTCAGTCCCCCAGGCTTCAGGAAGGGCTTGAGCGCCTGCGCCACTTCGGCCGGCGTCTGATAGCGGCGACTCGGGTCCTTGGCCATCATCTTGGCCACCACGGCCGCCAGCTCCACCGGCACCTCCGG
>DASPSM010000294.1:0-2270 GCA_035623955.1 Planctomycetaceae bacterium | reverse complement strand
CTCTGGTGACCGACCCTGTCGTCGTTACGAGTCTCGTCGCAAAGGAAGATCTCGCGCTGCGGAGCTCGACGGGACATTTCGAGTTCTGCCCGCCCGGCGTAAATGAGCGGTTCCTCCGCGAAGCCGGTTTTGAGTTGGAGCCGACACTTGACACGACCGACCAGGAAGCTGCCGTTTCGCAACGCTGGCACGACGGACGCCAAGAACGGGCGGCAGAACTGACTCGCCTTGAGGGCCAAGAAACGTTCTTGGGCCTGCAACGCTTCCTCGCCACCGTTCACAGGCTGTGCGCCGAGCGCCGCCTGTCTCGGCACGTTTATCTGGCGCGAAAGCCGGATCGTTGAATGCCGATCGACCGACCTGGCTTGCGGCGAGGCCTTTCGGCTGGATCATTTGTCCCTCGCGCGTTTGAATTCAGTCCGCAACTGGCCGGACCAGATTCACTGCCTTCTGCTCCATAGGGGCGTGGCTTCAGAAGACTTGCGTCATCGTTCCATTTGATTTTTCGGAGCAATCCGGGACGGCCAGCAACGGAGCCAATTGCGAAAATGCACGAGGAAAGCATCGCAATCGTGGTTGCCTCCCGACATCACGGCAATACGCGGAAGGTGGCCGAGGCGATTGCGCGGGCTGTCGGCGCTGATCTGTTCGACGCGGAGGTCGTTGCTCCAGGGGACCTCGCTGATTACTCGATGATCGGCCTGGGATCAGGAATCTACTTCGGTGCGCCGCACCGATCGGTGCGCGATCTGGCGAAAAATTTGCCGGCGGCAGCCAACGCAGCTACAAACAAAAGAGCCTTCCTTTTCTCCACGTCAGGCTTGCCATTTCTCGGCTGGCTGTGGCACCGCGGTCTTCGGCGAACACTTTCCAAGAAGGGTTACGCCATCGTCGGTGAGTTCAACTGCCGCGGGTGGGACACCGTCGGCCCGCTAGGGCTGATTGGCGGTCTCAACCGCGAGCATCCGAACGACGACGATCTCGATCGTGCAAGGGCCTTCGGGCACTCTTTGCGCCGTGCTGACGCCTCAACGGAGTTCTAAAAGCCGCGATGAAGGTCCTGTCGGCCCTCTTTTCGCGTCCGTCGATCGTGGGCGCTTGCTGAATCGCTCAAGTGCCGTTGAGGACGTTGCCGTTGGCTGCGGGGGCGGCGACGCCAATGATCGTCACCGACACGCTGTTATCGCTGGACATCGCGGTGCCGGTGATGTTGCCGTTAAACTCGATGGCCCGCGGGCGCTCAAGTCCTTTGCGCGTCGTGGGACCGAAGATTTCTTGTCGCATGCCCATCAAGCCAGGCTTATTCGCGATTGGCTCGAAGGGGTCGAGTGCCGGGTAGACGACCCAGCCCCCGATTCCCAAAACGGTGAAGACTACAGTCCATTGAAGCCACACTGGAAGGGTTCGCACGGCGATTCCTTTCTCGCGAGGTCCCAAGCGGGGTGTTTTGTGCGCCATCGGCGGCGATGCGTAGCTTGGCAACTCCGGTGCCAATCAATCGAACGTGCCGATAGCCGTTTTCCGCACCCTCCCAATCGCTCAAAACGCCGCTGCTTGACGCACTCGGCGGCGACGCCCGTGCGGAATCGCGCACCCTCGTGCGAGCCGGCACGTGGCCATCATGAGGCATCGGCTCATTTTACGGCCGATTTGAGTTGCCATTGCGTGCGCCCGCCTGAGCTTGATTCCGACGCGCTTCTCCCCCATGCTGAGAGTCGCTATCCCTGCGGGCCGCGAGGGAGGGGGCCATGCCATGACGACTGTCAGGTGCCCGCATTGCGCCGCCAATCTGAACGCGCCGCCCGAGTACGAGGGGCGCAAAGTCAAATGCACAAACTGCGGCAAGTCGTTTGTGCTGCGATTCCCCACCCGCAGCGCCTCGACCGGCGGATCGACGATGGATTTGTTTGACGAAGACGAGGCCGCTCCGCCGATCATTGAGCCGCCGACCTCCGTGAAGATGTCGATCACCGTCGAGCCGTGGCGTGCGGCGGTCTATCAGCAGGTCGCCGACGAACGGTACGGCCGCGACCTGTCGGCCTTTGCGCGCGTCGCGTTTGATGCGCTCGCCGAGCAACTCGGGTACACCGTCAAATCGGCGGACCGCTCAGAGCGGTGATTGCCGCGATTTTGTCCGCTGGTGGCGAGTTCTTTCGTGGCTTAGGTCACAGTTAAAGTCAGGACGGCCGATGCAACGGTGTCGAAATCCGAGTCGCCGTTGTACTTCACCTCGATCTTGTAGGTGCCAGGCGTCTTCCAGGTGACCGGCA
>DASPSM010000274.1:0-30054 GCA_035623955.1 Planctomycetaceae bacterium | reverse complement strand
CCAAGGGCAGCAGTTGCTCAGCGGCACTGGGGTCGCCTGCCTCGATGGCGGAAAGGATGCGAGTGACTTCGGTCATCTGCGGCGGCCTCGGGTGGTCCACACCGTCATCAGACGTTATCGGGCGAGATTTGTCGCGAGCAACTTATTCGACGATGCGCGAAGCGCGCATTCCAAAATAGCACCCGAATTGTCGTCGCAACAATTGTTCATGAGTGCCGCACAGGGAGCTGCCCGACGCTAGGACGGTCCGCCGCGACACGCCCGACATAAATCGCACCGCCCGACGTTCCATAGCGGACGTGCTGTGGATCGGCTCGCGCGAATTCCGAAGGCTGACTGCAGCCTGTAGGAGTCGGACGCGCGAACGATTCGTGAACCCCGCTCGACCTGGCCGAGAAACGTTCGAATTTCTGCTGCCGATTTCCGGGCGTTTGATCCGCTCACACGGTCCGACGCCGCATTCCGCCAAAACGTATGGGAATCCGGTACGGATAACCGGGTACCGAAATACGTATGAGTTCCCGGTCGCGGAGGGCAAGCCGCTTATCGGTCGATTTTTGCCGAAAGCCGAAAACGGTTGAGATTGCGGGTCGCGACGACGAGTGATGGCCACAATTCCGTCGTGCCAACCGACGCGGCCGCCGGGAACTGAGCAAACCCCGGCGGCCATCGACCGTTAGCGGATCAGGGCAGTCGCACCCGTTCCGGTCATCCTTCGACCCGGTGAAGAACCGGAAACACCTGAGTCTTTGCCTACTGGGGCTCCAGGCTGCCTGTCGAACACCCCGATGCCGCGGAGACGACTGGCACCGCCAATCCACGTGGCTGGCCTTCTGCCAGCGGAGGCGCGAGCCCCTACGGCTCCAAGGAGCCCTCATCCAAAGAATAGACACGGGTGGCATAGCCATCGAGCGAGATGAGGGACGATGGGGAATCGTCGCTGCCGGGATCGCAGAGGAGCGGTCCCCCCGCGTAACCGACCAATGTGGACGCGTGCACGGTAAGCTGTAGCTCTAAGGGGAACGCGACGAAGAGCATGCTGGTGTTGGTGGATCCTTTGGGCGCCGGCGAATGAGAAATCTTGTACAGATCGGTAAAAGAAATGGTTTCGGTCCCCCATTCGACCTGCAAATCCGCGGCTAATACGTCCCCCGTCGCAGTATCAATCGTGATCGTCCCAGACAGTTCGTATCCGTCTTCGAATTCACCCGATGCATCGAAGACCACGGGCGCCGCCGTTGCTTGCGATGCCACGGCGACGATCACAACCAGCAGGAACACGACCCGCAAAGACCACTGAGCCAGGTGCGCCAAGCGGCGAGTTCCGGGTCGGACGAGAGAGGGTAGAGGGGTTGCAGTTGGCATTGGGTTTGCTCCGTCAGAAAGTTCGAAGGTCGTCGATTTCGTGGACCGCTGAGGCTTGTCCCCGTAATCAGTGCGACGTTTCGGGGCGATTTGTGCCAGGCGGGCGCGCTTTTTTTCTGAGATTTCCGCCTGGATGATCGTGGAAACCCAAGGCGCGAGCGCGAAAGCACGCTGGGGAGCGGAGCGGGGTTCAAACCCGTCTCGCACTCCCAAGAGGGCAGGGCCGGGAGGGGTGCTTAGGAAATCATTTCGAGGGCGGCTTGGGCGGGCTTTTGTCCGCGGGATCCTTCGGCGGCTCTGCCACCCACTTATCGCCGAGGTCGATTTTCAATTTGACCGGCTCCAGGCTGCCGCGTGAGGTGGACGCGGCCGGGAACGCGGGCCAGTCCCAGTCGAGGCCCAGCTCCTTCAACTGCTGGCGAATCCGCCGCAGGTCCCAGACGTGCATTCCCTTAAGAGACATTGCGACCAGCCGCGTCCCGTCCGGCGTGAACACGGAATCAATGATCGGGTCCAGGTTGGGGGCCTCGAGCACGGCGACCTCCCGGGCCGAAGCGACATCCATCAAACCCAGGCCCGCTGTCGTCGGAACAGCCGCAAGTTTGCCAGTGGGATCGAACCAGGCCCTTTCGCCGAGTCGCGGCCCCGGTTCCCACGCGCCGACGGCAAAAAGACGTCCACCGTCCAGCCGAGTCGACAGCCAGCGTCCGTCGGAGCTGAATCGCGGAAGAGTGGCGCCCCAATCGGCCAATTGTCTGACGAATCGTCCGTCGCGAGCGTCCCAGATCTTGGCCAATCCGATCAGGTGCGTCGCGGTAACGACCCAGCGGCCGTCGGGACTGATGGCAATTTGTCCCATGTCTGCGCCGGGGTCGAGGTGGATGGGTTGCTTGGGCTGGTCGGAGTGCAGGATCCAACCTCCCGCAAAAGGAATTTGCGTCGCCGCGGCCCGATCACAGGTTACGGTGACGCGGCCGTCACGGCTCTGATCCAGGCCTTCGCCGTTGGGCAGAGGCAGCGGCTCGGGTGGGCCGATTGACAATTCGCCCGGCGCCTCCAAGCCTTTACTGATTGGCCAGCGGGAGAGGCCCGTAAAGGAGAGCGTTAAAAGTGAGCCGGACGGTTCAAACAAAACGCGGTTGTTGGCCCAGTGACTGGGGATGAAGCCGACCTCTGTGCCGTTCTCAAGGTCCCAGAGTCCGAATCCGTCCGACATGGCATGGGCGAGCATTCGGCCGTCCCGGTGCAGTGCGACTCCGTTGTAGTGTCCATTTTTGGGCAATGGTTTGCTGCGGAGCAGTGCGCGGTATTCCCGCCCGCCGGCGACGCGCCAGATTCCAAGTTTGCCATCTTGGACGCCCCCCGCCAATCGCAGCCCATCGCGACTAAAGCGGCACGCACTCGGGGACGACGTGGCCTTCATCAACCTCTCACCCGTGGCCACACGGAGCAACTCCATGTTCGAGCCATACTCGTTGGCGGCGAGACAGTCTCCGACGGGGTCGAATGCCATCGAGGTTGCATTCATCTCGGCTTCGAGCGTCTGATAGACTTGCCAGGTCTTGCGATCGTAAAGGCGAATTTGACGTTGATTGTTTGAGACGGCGAGTGTCCGCCCGTCGGGATGCCAGGCCAGCGCCAGAGGGCGTTCGATTTGCGATTCGGACGCGAGCACTTTGTCGGTCCGAAGGTCGCGAAGTTGCAGGACCTGATCCGGGTACGAAGACGCCGCCACGAGCGGCTCCGTCGGGTGCAGGGCGATCACGATTCCGCGCGTAATGGTATCAGGCGCCAGCCGGCTGATTTCACGGGCCATGGGCAGTTCGAACAGTGCAATCGAACCATCCTTGTACCCCAGCGCGACGTACTGCGAACCTCGGAAGTCAGCCCAGCGCGCTTTCGGCTCAGACAAGATTTGGCGCGGCGTCGGTCCGTCCAAATACCACACCTGGATCGCCGTTGGCCCCACGAGACTTCGATTCAGTTGCATGACGGCGATGAACTTGCCGTCGCGGCTCAGCAATGGGCTGGTGGGCAAACCCAACCCGGGTAAACGGTAAATCTCGACGTCATCGGCGACGCGACGAATGCTACAACTGCCGGTTCGATCCGTGCGCGCGTAGACGGTGTGCGAGTCATCGAAGTCGACCGAGATCGCGTCGGCCGGCCAGGGGTGCCACGGCCCGCTGAGGCAAAGATCCGGCACGGCGAGCGTGGCGATGGCGGCGTTCCGCATCGCGTGGAAGTTTGCCGGCGGCAAGTCGAGCTTGCGGGCGAGTTCCGTCGCCTGCTGCAACCTGGCCAGGCTTTCGAATCGCTGGCCGGGACGGCGGCTGAGCCGCAGCGCCCGCGCCTGGGCGACCTACGCCTGCCAGAGTTCCTCCGAGCGCAGCCGCTCGCTTTTTTCTGACGTCGCCAGCGCGGCCACTTTATCCTTGAGGGCCACCTGTTCTTCGGCAAGCGCAACTTGCGTCCGCTGGGCGGCACGAACCGCTTGGGTCTCTGCGTCGGTAGCCCGGAGCATTTGCCAGGTCGTGCCGATGATTCCGGCCACAAGCGCCAGGAACACGGCCGAGGCAGCGAACACCGCCCCTCGATGCCGCCGCACGAATTTCCGCACGCGATACAATATCGACGGCGGACAAGCCTGCACGGGCTCATCAGCCAGGTACCGCTCGACGTCGAGCGCCAGGCTGTTGGCCGTCTCGTAGCGGCGGGTGCGATCCTTTTCGAGCGCCTTCATTACGATCCAGTCCAGATCGCCGCGGATGAGCTGGCTCAGCCGCGTTGGGTCGGCGTGCCGATGGGCCGCGACTGCGACCGCCGTCTTGCCCATCGTGCTGATCCGGGTGCTCGGCCTGGCCGGCTCTTCTTCCCGAATGATGCGGCGGATCTCATCGAACGCCGCCTCCTTCAATCGAGTTTTGTCGAACGGCGTGCTGCCGGTGAGCAGCTCATACAACAGCACGCCCAGCGAATAGATGTCGCTGCGAGTGTCGATATCGAGGCTGGTCATCGCCGCCTGCTCGGGGCTCATGTAGACGGGCGTCCCGATCATCTCGGCGAACCGCGTGAACAGCGTCTCTTGAGTGAGCGGGCGGTCGATCGCCTTGGCCACTCCGAAGTCGATGACTTTGGGCAGCGGCCGTGCGTCTTGCATCGTGACCAGCACGTTGGACGGCTTGATGTCGCGGTGAATGATCCCCTTCTGGTGGGCGTGCTGCACCGCGTGGCAGACTTGCACGAACAGGTCCAGGCGTTCGTGGATGGCCAGCGTGTTCTGGTCGCAATACTCGGTGAGCGGGACGCCGCGGACCAGTTCCATCACGAAGTAAGGTCGGCCGGCATTTGTTGCGCCGGCGTCGAGGACGCGTGCGATATTCGCGTGATCCATGAGCGCCAGCGCCTGTTGTTCGGCCTTGAATCGCGCAAGCACCTCCTTGGTGTCCATTCCCGGCTTGATGACCTTGAGCGCGACCCGACGGCGGACCGGCGCCTGCTGATCCGCCATGTAGACATAGCCGAAGCCTCCTTCGCCGATTTGCTCCAGCAACTTATACGGGCCGATGACGGTGCCCGGCTTTTCCGCAAGCGGGTGCGTCAGAATGGTGCGGGCGAATGCGGCGGGTGGGGATTCGAGGAAGCTCTCGGCATTCCCGTAGGCGGCCAGGAGCGCTTCGGCCTTTTGCCGCAGCTCGCGGTCGTCGCCGCACGCCCGATCCAAATACGCCTGCCGCTCGACCGTGGATTCGATCTCCACGGCGGCGTCAAAGAGCGCTTTGACGGAAAGACGTTCCTGAGTCATGCTCCACGTGGTTGAACCGGCCGGCCCGGTGGACGGCGGCAACAAAGGAGTGTTCGACGAGGGCCGCTCGAGTCAGGACTACGGCCCACCCTTCAGTGCGACGTTTCCGGGCAGATTGTGCCACCGACGACTCAAGATTTAATCATTCGCGTCGCCCGTTCCATAGAGCTGCTGGTGCAGCCAGGCTTTGGCGTAGGCCCAGTCGCGATTGGCCGTGCGGGTTGAAATTCCGAGCGCCTCCGCCGTCTCCTCGATTGTCAGGCCAGCAAAATAGCGCAACTTGACGACGGCCGCCGCCGCCGGCTCTTCAGCAGCGAGACGTTCGAGTGCGTCGTCCAGGGCCAACAGTTCCTCGCTGTCGGCATCCTCGGAGAATTGTAATTGATCGAGGCTGATCCTCTGACGGCCGCCCCGGTGCCGCTGCCGTCCCTTCCGACGCGCTTGCTCCACGAGGATTCGCCGCATCGCCTCGGCCGCGGCGCCAAAGAAGTGTCCCCGGCTTTTCCAGACCTGTGGCTGACCGACGTCCACCAGCCGGAGGTACGCCTCGTGCACCAGAGCCGTGGCCTGCAGCGTCTGGCCCGGTTTCTCCTGGGCCATCTTCTGCGCCGCCAGGCGGCGCAGTTCTTCGTAGACGAGCGGCAAGAGCTGCTCGGATGCCTGCCGATCGCCCTGCTCGATGGCCGACAGGATTCGAGTGACGTCGCTCATACCGGCTCCTGAGGAGGCTCGGAAATGATGCCTGCAGCATAGTCACGTTGCGGTTGCCGAATCTACTCCCCGCGCCGGCCGCTGCGGCGATATACGTGGAACGACTGAGAGCACTTGTTCCGAAAAAGGTTGCTTTTGTAGGACGGCAGCCGACTTCAATCCCGCCGTCAAGTCAGCGGACGCACAGATTCCCGTTTACTCATCTCGGAAATCAAAGTGCCGAAAACGGTTGATTCGGACGTTTTGCGTTGACGGCGTCCGACGCGCTTTGACCGTGCCTTGGCATTGAGTTCGTTCGCCTCCGCCTGAGTCATGTCGCCTACTCGCCCACCGTTCGCCTCGCATAACGTTTCCGAGAGTGAAAAACTGGGGGGGGATAGATAGAGGCGGGCGCGCGGCGTTGGGGGGCCTGCCGGGGTAGGGCGCCCCCTCAACCGGCCCCTCTGGCCGGCCCGGAAACAAGGCTGCAATAGCGGCGAAACAAGGCTGCCGCAACGCCGACTGACGCAGGCCAACGGCCGGCGCGTGCCTTCGCAGCGAGCCAACCGGCCAACGCATCAGGCCGGAAAGAGCGGCGAAAGACGGCCGAAACAAAGCCGCGACAACGCAGGCCGGATCGGCTCGTTCGCTTCTACGCCGATCGACAATCGAGCTGGGCAACGCTCTTTCGACACACGTCGACAGCCATTGCCTCGGAGCGATCGTTCCGCGCCTGCGGGGCGTCGCACGCGAGGTCGCGACTTGGTTACAAATCTGCAAGTTTGAAACACGGCCGAAATAGCACGCAAACACGGCCGAAACAACGCGTTGAATTCGATTCCGCTCGCAACCGGACTGCCGGCCAATTGGCTGAAAATCCCGGTAGGGTGACGGCCGCAAGTTTTCGCAGCGTGCGAAACTGGCCGAATCCGAATCGCTCCCCGCAAGGGAGCCCCTGGAGAATGACCAATGGCAAGTCTCTTCGAGCGGTATCGACCGCAAACGTGGAGTGAGGTAGTCGGGCAGGACAAGCTCGTTGCGAAGGTCAATGCGCTTCGTCCGCGTGGGCTCGGCGGCCGTGCATGGTGGATAGCTGGACCGAGCGGGGCAGGGAAAACGACGTGCGCGAGGATCCTCGCCCGTGAGGTGGCAGCAGACCACGCGATCACCGAAATGGACGCGTCCGAGCTAACTCCGGCCGACGTCCGAGCGTTTCAAACGCAGTGGCGCGGCAGGCCCCTAGGTTCGCCCGGATGGGCATTGCTGTTAAACGAGGCTCACGGACTCAGACGCGACACTGTGCGTGCGCTTCTGGTCATGCTCGAAGATCTGCCCGATTACGCGGTTGTGATCTTCACGACAACCGCCGAGGGGCAGGAATCGCTCTTTGACGACCAGATCGACGCGCATCCGCTCTTGTCGCGGTGCATCGAGTTGCCGCTCGCACGTCGCGGACTGGCGGAAGCCTTTGCCAAGCGAGCACACGAGATCGCGGAAGCTGAAGGCTTGAACGGGCGACCGTTGGCCGATTACGCGCGACTCCTGAAGGATTGCCGCAACTCCATGCGGGCCGCTCTGCAAAAGATCGAGGCCGGCTGGGCTTTGCAGGGCAACGATCAGGCCGAGTGACGGCCCGTCCGTGAGGGCGCTTCGCTGGATACGGCGGCGCGCCCGATCGGATCGGCCGTTGCGTTAACGGCCCCTCTGTTTCGCCCCTCTTTCGGAGCTGTTTCGATGATCCCGCAACGCTACTCCGTCGAGCGTTCGCCCATCGGGCGCGGACGCCACCTGTATCACGTGATGGTCGAAGGGTACGACGTTCCAGTTTTCACGAGTCGATTCCCCGAGGCTGCCCACGAGCGGAAGGAAGTGCTCGAAGCCGAAGCCGCGAAGGTGGAAGCTGATCGCTTTGCTCGCAACTGCGATGCGTGTGAGGTGACGCCATGAACTACGGCACCTTCGAGGCGACCATCGACCACGGGGTTACGATCACGTTCCCCAGCAAGCCCGACGAATCGGTGCGGTCCATGCTCAAGGCGAACGGCTTTCGCTGGAACCGTTCGAGTTGGTGGCGCCAACGGGTCGCAGGGGCCGCGGATTTCATCGCAGCGCTCGAACGCAAGATGAACCCCAAGCGCGGGCCTGACGCGCCTTGCTGGAACTGCGGCGACCCGAACGGCTATTTCCGCCACCGAGGGGCCGCAGCGCCCGTGTGGTGCGATGCCTGCAACAAGGCCGTTCTCGACGCCGAGCAAGCGAATCGACACCCCGTCGATGGCCTGAACGACCGGAAACAGCCGACGCCTTGCGGCGGCCCTACAGCAAGCCTCTTTCCGGCTTGTTGCGACTGACGATCTCGACGGCCGCACACTGGCCCGAGCGGTGTGCGAGCGTCGCGACCGTTGACTCTCGGCGAGCGCTGAGGCGGTTCGCGAATCAATCCCCGCAAGGGATTTCTCCAAGGAGTGCAACCGATGGCAAAGCTCTATGGCCATGCGTCCGATGTGGGCGCGGCAATCGTGGAACGGTTCAAGAATCCCGCGAGTCTGCCGGCCCCGCTCGCCAAGGTCTTTATCCGCCGCAAGGACCATGCCCCCTGTCGGAATTGGAGTTACGGGAACCAATTCATCGTGGCAGTGCACGGCTACAGCGAGGCCCGAGGGTATCGGCAATGGGAGGAGGTAGGCCGACACGTGAAGAAAGGCGAGAAGGCAATCTACATCCTGGTGCCCATCATCAAGCGGTTCGAGGCCGAAGGCGACGACGGGACAACCGAGGAGGGGTCGGCACTCGTGGGCTTTAAGAGCGCCGCGGTGTTCGGCCTGGAGCAGACGGACGGTGCACCGCTGCCAGTCGACGAAGAGGCGATCGCCTGGCTGGCCGGCCTGCCTCTCCGGGAGGTAGCCGAAAGCTGGGGCATCGAGATCCAGTCCTACGACGGGACCGAGGGCGGCCGGCTCGGGTTCTACTCGTGTGCCGGCGATCGCATCGGCCTGGGCGTCCGCAATCTCGACGTCTGGGCGCATGAGCTGGTGCATGCAGCCGATGCTCGCAACATCGGCGGTTTGAAGTCCGGCCAGCGCGTCGATCAGGAAGTTGTTGCCCAGCTTGGGGCAGCAATTCTGCTGACGCTCATCGGACAGCCGGTCGCGGCCGACCTTGGCCATTCGTGGGCCTACGTCGAGTCATACGCCAGCAAGACCGGGAAGGCGACGGTCGATGTCTGCCTTGAACTGCTGAACCGGACGTGCAAGGCTGTGGACTTGATTCTGACCACAGCCGAGACCCTGGCAACTTCCACCGCGTGCTAGTGCTCGCCTTCCACCGGCCCGGCATGCCGCGGGCCGGACCAAGCTGTGCATCAGCAAAAGCGGTGAATTCGGTTTCGCCCGCCCGTCGCAAGACGGCGTGTGGCGACTCCGGGGAGGGCGATCCGTCCGCGGCCCTAAGCAAGCCGCCAGCCGAGCCGCAAGGCGCGGCTGCAATGGGCGGGTCGCCCGGTTCTTTTTGCGCTGGCCTCGACCCCCCAAAGCGGGCTGAGTTACCAAGTGAGTTACCAAAATCTGGGTAACACCACGAATCGTTGCGGAACGCCAACAAAAAAGCCGCCTTTTCAGGCGGCAGGGCAGGCTCAGGACATGCTCAGGACGGGCATCGCAGGATTAAAAGTCCGTTGCTCTACCAACTGAGCTACGCCTTCCGAGTCTCGAAAATAAGCCAAATCTCGATTACAGCCATTCCCCTGCCTCTGACGATTGACAACCAGGCTGACAACCGCTCGCCGATGGCCAATGAAAAGGACAACCGGGGCGGCAACCCCGGCTGTTGAGCCCAACCAACTCTTTTGCCTGGACGTTGAGCCCGTGGTGACCAAGTCTAGCAGCACGAAACGCGCCCGCAAATCGAAGCGCAAGCCCGCAGCGACCCTCGAGGAAGCCCTGGCCCATCAACCGGAGATTTCGCCCGGAAATCAGGGAACAACTCAAAGCGATTATCGTTAAGCTCTGGGGAGTAAGATCCAGTGACGACGCAGGTACCGAAGTGGGGGTGCACCAAACGGGCCGCACATCCCCCCGTTGTGCCCCATACGAAAACCGGGGCGCCCCTTGCTCTTGAGGTTTTTCTGCTCGACGGGAACGAGTGGATTGGTTACGGTGGACGCGCTGACGACTAGCGGCGCGACTCCGGCCCAAATGGGGCGGAGAACGCGCTAACGCGCGATGAACGGGTCCCAACAACCGGATGAGGTGAATGGCCCATGAAGAAATCGTTGTTTCGCGGTCGATCGTTCCTCGGTGTGGCAGGATGTGCGAGCTTCGCGCTGGGTCTGATCCTTGCCGGTTCCCTGGCGGTAGCCACCGAGCCGTCGAAGACGCCAGACAACACGAAAACAACTGTCACCTTCGCGAAGGACATTTCACGCATCTTGCAGAACCGATGCCAGACGTGCCATCACGCGGGGACGGCCGCCCCGTTCACGCTGTCGAGTTTTGATGATGCCGTGCACTGGTCGAGCACGATTCGCGAAGTGATCAAAGACAACCGGATGCCGCCGTGGCACGCGGATCCGCACTACGGCAAATTCTCGAACGATCGCCGGCTCTCCAAAGAGGAGAAAGAGGCGCTGCTTGCCTGGCTCAACGGAGGGATGCCGTTCGGTGACAAGAGCGACTTGCCGGCGCCGCGTACGTACGCAGAGGGATGGGTCATCGGCAAACCAGACGTGGTCTTCGAATTGCCCGAAGCGCAAACGGTCCCCGCGACCGGCGTGGTCCCCTACCTGTATTTCGTCACGCCGACCAATTTCAAAGAAGACGTGTGGGTTCAGGCGGCCGAGGCCCGACCGGGCAATCGAGGAGTCGTGCATCACATCGTCGTGTCGTATCGTGACCCGAAAGTCGGTGACAGACAGAACTCGGGCGGCTTTGGCGACGGGGTCGTTGTGGGCGAGGCTCCGGGCGATCTGCCCTTGATTCTGCCTGCCGGCGCAGCCGTCAAGATTCCCGCAGGCGCCGAGCTCGTTTGGCAAATGCACTATACGCCCAATGGGAAAGAGGCGAAGGATAAGTCCCAGGTGGGGTTCGTGTTCTACAAGGGCAAAGAGCCGCCCAAGCGAATCGCTCACACTCGCGGGGCGGTCAACAGCAGTTTCGCCATTCCTGCCGGGGCGACGAATTACAAGGTCGAATCGGAGTGGACTGTCCCGCGCGACATCCTGCTCTTGTCGTTCATGCCGCACATGCACCTCCGCGGCAAGGACTTCAAATACGTTGCTCAATACCCGGACGGCAAATCGGAGATCATCCTGAACGTCCCGCGCTACGACTTCGCGTGGCAAACGAGCTACCGGCTGGCGGAGCCGCTGCGCCTGCCGAAGGGGACGAAGATCCACTGCACGGCCCACTTCGACAATTCGTCGGCGAACCCGGCGAACCCGGACCCCAAGAAGGAAGTGACGTGGGGCGACCAAACGTGGGAAGAGATGATGATCGGCTGGTTCGATTACGTCTACGAGCAGCCCCAGAAGGACGCACTCGTCGAAGGCTTCAACGCCTTCTAGCCTGTTGCGATTCACCACAAGACCTCCAAGGCCGCTTGACCTTGGAGGTCTTGACGTTCAGGCAGGTTGATCCACTCGCCACTGCCGATGCAACTCGGCTTCTCGCTGCCGCGCCGCTTGACCGCGCAACTGCTGTCGCATGCTCGGCGTCATGGCTCTAGAATTAGCGGTCGCCGCGATCGAAACAGGAGGTTGCCGATGTCTGGAATCGCTTGCTCGTCGCTCTTGGTCAGCCTGCTTCTGACCGGGAGCGCCGATGCTGCGCCGAGTGCTGTGGGAAAGCACGTCGAGCTGGCCGCGTTGACCGATTGCCTGGGAGCCGACGCTGTGGACGGCTGGAAACAGAGCCGGGCCAATGTCGTCGTCTTTTTGGGGGCAGAGTGCCCGCTGGCGGGGCGCTACGCAGCTCGCCTGACCGAGCTGGCCGAGAAATATCGCAGCAAGGGCGTGCGATTTTTCGGCGTCGATTCCAACCGGCAAGACTCTCTGGCCGCAATTTCCCATTTCGCGCAGCTGCATCGAATTTCGTTTCTTGTCTGCAAGGATCCGGGCAATAAAGTGGCGGATCTGCTCAGCGCTGCGCGGACGCCCGAGGCGTTCGTGATCGACGCCGCTGGAGTGGTGCGTTATCGGGGGCTGATCGACGATCAGTTCGGCATCGGGTACGCGCACGACAAAGCGAAGCGAACCTACCTCGAAGACGCGCTCGGAGATCTCCTGGCGGGGCGAGAAGTGCGCGTGGCGGCAACTGAGTCGATCGGCTGCCGCATCGGGCGTGTGAATCGCCGCCCGCCTCAAGGGGACATCACTTACGCAAATCAAATTGCGCGAATCTTTCAAAAGAATTGCGTGGAATGCCATCGTCCCGGAGAAGTTGCCCCGTTTGCTCTGACGTCGTACCAGGATGCCATCGCCTGGTCCGAGACGATCCGGGAAGTGATCGACCAGGGTCGCATGCCGCCGTGGCAAGCGAATCCCGCTCACGGAAAGTTCGTGAACGACGCACGGCTCTCGGAAAAGGACAAGCAGCTCGTCCGGGACTGGATCGACAACGGGGTGCCCGAGGGAGATCGCTCTCAACTGCCTCCCAAGGCCGCGTTTCCCGACGGCTGGCGGATCCCCAAACCCGATCTGATCTTCAAAATGCCCGAACCCTTTACCGTCCCGGCCAGCGGCGTCGTCGAGTACAAGTACTTCACCATCGATCCGGGGTTCACCCAGGACGTCTGGATTGGCGGCGGCGAAGCGCGACCGGGTAATCGCAGCGTCGTGCATCACATGCTGCTGTTCTGGGTCCCTCCCGAACAAGCGGGACCCAAGGCCGAAGATGCGCTCTTCAATGCGGTCGCCGCGTTTGCCCCGGGAATGCCGCCGACAACCGGAGCGCTTGGCTATGCCGGAAGGATTCCGGCCGGCTCGCGGCTCGTCTTTCAAATGCACTACACACCCAACGGCAGCGAGCAGGTCGACCAGAGCGAGGTGGGGCTGCTCCTGGTCGATCCGAAGACCGTGCGGCACGAAGTCTCTGTCGGCGGGATCTTTAATTGGCAGTTTCTCATCCCGCCCGGCGCGACCGACTATCGCGTCGACGCGCAAGAACAGCTCAAAGAAGCTCGAATGATTTACGATCTCGCCCCGCACATGCATCTGCGCGGAAAGTCGTTTTCTTTCACGGCTGTCTTTCCTCACGGCCGCAAAGAGATCCTGCTCGACGTCCCCCGCTACGACTTCAACTGGCAGAACGTCTACCGGCTGGCCGAGCCGAAGGTTTTGCCGGCGGGAACGCAGATCGACTGCCGGGCTTCCTACGACAATTCCGAGAGCAATCTCTTGAATCCTGACCCCTCGAGCGAGGTCCACTGGGGAGACCAGACGTGGGACGAGATGATGATCGGCTCATACGACTTCAGCCCGGCGGAGCAGGATTTCGCGCTCGGTCCGCCACGGGTCACGCGGGCTGCCGACGGACACTACGACGTGGCCTTCCGCTACCGGCCGCCGACGCGCGCCAAATCGGTGCATCTGGCCGGAACATTCAACGAGTGGAAGCCGACGGCGCTGGCCATGTCCGGGCCGGGCAAGGAAGGCTTTTTCGAAACGACCCAAAAACTTCCGATCGGGCGCTACGAGTACAAGTTCGTGGTCGACGGTAAAGTGTGGAAGACCGATCCGGGCAACATGGCACGCACGGGCGACTATCGCAACAGCATCATTGTCGTCGGCCCGCTCTATCCTCCCGTCGTCTCACGGACGCACGACGGCAAGTACACCGCCGAGTTTCGCTATCACCCGCCCAAACCCTGCAAGACGGTTTCCGTGGCCGGCACGTTCAATCACTGGAAGCCGACGGGGCACGAAATGCAGGGCCCCGACCGCGACGGTTGGTACACGACGACCATCGAACTAGCCGAAGGGCGGCATGAATACAAATTCGTGCTCGACGGCAAAACGCTGGAGCCCGATCCGGGCAACCCGGTCGCGTGGGGCAAGAAGCACAGCAGTGTCGTCTGGGCTCGACCGCCACTTTAACGATGTCGGACGGCCGACGACTTAATGACCCTCCTTGTCCGAAATGAACACATCGTGGTGGGGGAATTTCTCGAACAGGGCTGGTGGCTTGCTGAAATTTGTCGCCAGGACGTCGAGGGGATTGCCGGCGACCCATTGTGAGAGGTCGATCGTCGCGTAAACGCCGGTGTTGAAGCCGATCAAGACGCGGCACGGATGGTTGCCGACGTTCTCGATCGAGTGGCCGTATCCTTGTGGGATGTAACCGACGTCCCCTTTCTCGAGGGCCTCCGTCCGATAGCGGCCGTGAGAGCCGAATAACGTCACGCTGATGTTTCCGTCGACCACGTAATGCCATTCGTCCGCCGTGGGATGCCAGTGCAGTCCGCGCAGTCCACCCGGCTCGAGATCGAGGACGACCCCCGTGACGGTCCTCGAAATAGGAAAGGCCGTTGAATCGACGCGCCACTCCCGCCCCCCCTTGAAAACGCGGTGCGGCGGCTGCGCCAGAAGCTGGTATTTGTGCGTCAGCGGCGGAAGCTTCCAGCCTTGAAGCGGAGGCTGCGGAGTCGCCGGAGGCGCCTCGCCGCGGGCGAAATAGACTTCGTCCTGCGGGAAATCGTCGAAGCTCGACGCGGGTACGCCGAAATTCTTGGCCAACAGCGGCTTGGGTGTATGTCCGACCCAGTCGCTGATGCTGAAGGTGCCGAACTCCGAAAAATACCCGTTGTCGAAGATCAGAATGAAATGACACGGCTCGTGCCCAAGGCATTCGAGCATGTGTCCATGGCCGCGCGGGAAGAACCAGACATCTCCAGGCTCGAAATCGTTGGTCTCGGCGTACCCCTCCGGTTCGATGACCGTCGTCCGCACGCGGCCGCTGAGCACAAACGCCCACTCTGCCGCGGTCGCGTGCCAGTGAAGCTCGCGCATGGCTCCCGGTTCGAGCTGCATGGAGACTCCGGCGATGCCCTTCGAAATAGGAAGCTGGGTCACCGTCGCTTCCTTCCCGAAGCTGTTGCCGATCACTTTTCCCTCGGATTTCTCCAAGGCGAATTTGAACGTGGGCAGCTCATGCGCTCCGAGCAGCGGATCGGGGACATTGTTCATAAAGCTCGGGTCCCCGGCTTCGGCGCCTCGAGGTGATGCGACCATCGCTGCGGCCGAGGCGGCAAAAGCGGCGGTCAGAAAATCCCGGCGAGCGAATGAAGTCATGTTGTTGCCTCCCATTGAGTCGCTTCGGGTTCCACTCATGCTGCGGGTGGCGTCTGGTCGACCGTCAGCGAGGTGACGCCCCGCGCAGCACGACCAATAAAAGAGACTTTTTCTCTTTCAGTCGATGCGCAGTGTAGCACAGCGAGCTTCGGGATTGCCCGGCCGAGTTCCGCGTCACGCGAAGATCTCAGTCACCACATTTCCGGAGACGTCAGTCAGCCGAAAGTCGCGTCCAGCATAGCGGTAGGTGAGCTGTTCGTGATCGAGCCCCATCAGAGCGAGCAGCGTCGCGTGAAGATCGGTCGTGTGCATTCGACCTTCGACGGCATGGATGCCGTACTCGTCCGTGGCTCCGTACGAGTAGCCCGGCTTGACGCCCGCTCCGGCGAGCCACATCGCGTAGCCCGTGATGTTGTGGTCGCGCCCGTCGGGTCCTTGAGCGGTCGGCTGTCGCCCAAACTCGCTACCGAACAGGACCAGCGTCTCATCCAAGAGGCCGCGCTGTTCGAGATCGGTGAGCAAAGCGGCCGCGGGTCGATCCGTCATCCGGCAGTTGTTGATCAGCCCTTGGTGCAAATTGGAATGATGGTCCCAACCCCCCTGACAGATCTCGACGAAGCGCACACCCGCCTCGCTCAGGCGGCGGGCCATCAAGCACTGCCGGGCAAAGCCCCCTTCCGGGCCGGGCTTGACGCCGTACGCATCCAGGACCGATTGAGGCTCCCGCGAAATGTCGAGCAGCGACGCGACCTGGCCTTCCATCCGGAAGGCGAGCTCGAAGGACTGAATCACGCCGTCCAGTTCGTCCGGCGCACCGCAGCCGGCGGCCAGATCTCGATTCATCGCTTGAATCAAATCGATCTGGCGGCGCTGTAAGGACCGAGCTGTTTGCGCGCGAAGGTTCGGCATTTCGCCCGCGTCGTTGATCCGCGTCCCCTGAAAATGGGCCGGCAGAAAGGCGCTGCCGTAATTGAGAGCGCCGCCGAAATTCGGGGGCGGATTGATCGTGACGTAGCCGGGCAGATCCTGATTTTCCGAGCCGAGTCCGTACAAGAGCCAGGCACCCATCGACGGGCGGGTGAGCGTGGCGTTCATCGCTCCGGTGTGCAGCTGGACCACGGCTTGCGGATGGGCCGGCGTATCTGTGTGCAGTCCGCGGATGAAACAGAGCTGGTCGACCTTTTTCGCGAGGTGTGGAAGCAGCTCCGAGACCCAGGTGCCGGTCGCTCCGTGGCGGGCAAAACGGAACTTCGAGCCGGTCAGCATGCCGCCGCCCGGCCCGACCTTGCCGCTGTCGGCCTGCAGCTTCGGCTTGTATTCCCACGTATCGACCTGCGAGACGGCCCCTTCCATAAAAAGAAAGATGATGCGCTTGGCCTTCATGCGAAAGTGGGGCGGCTCGGGGGCCAACGGTCCTTGCGGCGACACGGGAAAGCCCGTTGCGGCGGACGCTCTGTCCTGGCCGAGCAGGCCCGCGAGGGCGACGAGACCAAATCCGGCGCCCGCGCTCTTCAAAGCGCTTCGGCGGGAAAAAGCTGGGCTCATCGATGTCCACGGAAGCATGGGTTTGGCCATGGCCCGTTTCCTTTTGATCACTTCAAATAGCGGAATTCTGCCGCGCCGAAGAGTGCTTGACAAAAGCTGCTCCAGGCGGCCGTCTTCGGATCGGCCGGCCGAGAGACTCCTTCGTCGACCGGGAGGTTTGGGCGTTGCCGCAAGTCCGATCTCGGCGAGCGCGCGGCAGTTTGGCTCACCTTGCGAATCGCCGGCTTTTGATTCTTTGTTCGAGTCGCTTTGCTGGCCGTCGTTTTGCCTGGCGGCGTTTTCCCCGCTGTTTTGACGATGCGAGACGCATCGAGCGATTCGGCGGCGGCGACATATTCCACGAGATACTGGGTTGCGCGAGCTGTCTCGGGGTTCGTTGCGGGACGCCCCAGTGCCAGCCGGTACGCCAGATCGATTCGCCGCGCGTCACTCGTGTTTGCCGCTTCGAGCACGCGCAGGGCCAAGGCCTGCGACTGAGCGCGGACGAACGGGTCATTGAGCAGGTAAAGCGCCTGCGGCGCGACGGTCGTCGTGTCGCGAGCCCCCGTTACCATCCCCTGCTCCGCGAAATCGAAAACAGCCAGCGAATTGGGAGTCAGGCCGCGTAGGAGCGGAAGGTAAATGCTGCGATGCCGGCTCGCCGCGGCTTGAGCGGTGAGGCGCCGGGCCACCTCACCATTGTTGGCCAGTTCAATGACGGGCAAATTCATCGCGGGCGAGCCGTGAGGGCGCGACAGATTCAATTGCCCGGCGGCAGCCAGTGTGGCGTCGCGAATCTCTTCGGCATCGAGGCGGCGCGGAGAGTGGCGCCACACGAGGCGATTGTCGGGATCGACGGCCAGATTCTCCGGCACCCCGTTGGCACTCAGTCGATAGGCCCGCGTCAGCACGATCGACCGCACGAGCTTCTTGATCGACCAGCCCTCACGAACGAAGCGGCTGGCAAGGTGATCGAGCAATTCAGGATGCGAGGGGACATCGCCGTTCACGCCGAAGTTGTCGACCGTTCTCACTAGCCCGCTACCGAAGAGGTGGTGCCAGACCCGGTTGACGATGACCCGCGAGACGAGCGGATTGTTGGGGCTCGTCAGCCATTGAGCCAGTTCGAGCCGCCCACTTTGGCGGACGTTGACGGCGGGTTCACCGGGGAATTGGAGCACGCTCAGGAACCCGCGTGGAACGAGCGGGCCGCGTTTTTCGGCTTCACCGCGGATCCGGATCGCCGTGTCTGCGACGACCGCGGCGTCGCGAACGCCGAGTGCGACCGGTCCGTTGGCAGCCGGATCGGTCAATCGGGCCAGCTCGAGGCGAAGCCGATTGCGCTTGCTGGTCGCGGCCGCGCTCTTTGATTTGTCGTTTGCGGCGTCGGCGGCTTCGAGTTCGGCGAGGGCCTCTAGCAGTTGATTCTTCACGAGCGCGACCTGCCTCTCGCGCGATGGGCTCAAGGCAGGTCCTGTTCCGAGACACAGCAGCATTTGCGGATCGTAGTAGTCCAGTCCGCCGCCCCCCATCTTGTTGCGGAGCGCCGCGCAAAGGTCCGTGCTCTGAAAGATTCCGGCCAGCGCATAATAGTCGGCGGTGGGAATCGGATCGAACTTGTGATCGTGGCAGCGGGCGCAACTGGCCGTCAGAGCCAGCGTCGATCGCGTGACCGTATCGATCTGCTCGTCGATGTTGTCCATGACAAACCGAACCTTGAACCGCTGGTTCACGTCCTTCACACCCAGTGCCAGGAACCCCGTCGCGATCAGATGCTCCACGCGTGCCTCGGGCGTCGCCGCCGGCAGCAAGTCGCCGGCGACCTGCTCCCGCAGGAATTCGTCGTATGGTTTGTCGCTATTGAGCGCGTCGATCACGTAGTCGCGATAACGCCACGCATGCGGATAGGGCAGGTTTCGCGCGGAGCCCGTCGATTCGCCATAACGCGCGACGTCGAGCCAGTGGCGGCCCCAACGTTGGCCGAAGGAGGGCGAAGCCAAGAGCCGATCGACCAGGCGCTCAAACGCCGTCTCGGAACGGTCGGCAACGAATGCTTCGATCTCGGCGGTCATTGGTGGTAAACCGGTGAGATCGAAGGTCGTCCGGCGGATCATGGCCAGTCGGTTGGCGTCGGGGACCGGCTTGAGTCCTTTCTCGGTCATCCGCGCCAAAAGAAATCGGTCGATATCGTCGCGCGGCCACGCCGAGTCGGACACCACGGGAACGCGCGGATCGCGAAGGGGCTGCCACGCCCAGTGGTCCTTGCGCAACCGCGGATAGTCGGCAACGATCTGGCGATCGGGCGCCACGGCTTCGACTTTCGTCCATGCGGCTCCGTCACGAATCCACTGCTTGAGAACGGCGATGTCGTCGTCGGAGAGCCGTCGCTCCGGCGGCATCTTCAGTTCGCCCGTACGGCTGACCGCCTTGATCAGCAGACTCTCTTCCGGCTTGCTCGGAATGACTGCCGCGCCCCGGCCCCCTCCGACCAGCAGCCCGTTGCGATCATCGACGCGCAGGCCGCCCCGCGAGTTGGTGTCGGCCGAATGGCAGGTGTAGCAGTTGGCGACCAGCAGCGGTCGCACTTTCTTCTCAAAGAACTCGACGCGGGCCGATTCGTCGCGCGGGGTCGACCTGGCAAGAGCAATCGCCGCCGGAGCGCGAACGATCAGCAGGAGCGCGAACACGAGCCATCCGCTGGAGCGGCTGCGCCTGCCGAAGGTCGGCAGTCTGGCGGGTTGTCGCATTCCAACGCCTTCTGCTGGGAGGCGTGATCAAAGTACAGGCGGGAAACTGAAGGCAGGCACTCGTAAGTCGTCCGTGTCAAATCGGTTCTTGCGTCGGGGCCCCTTTGCTCGATCCGGCCAGGGTCGGCCGTTCCGGATCGATTTCCGATTTGACCGCCAAAATCTGCGACCTAGGTTTAAATATTACCAAGTCAGTGGGCGATACTCAAGTAGTCGCTCTCACGCGAACATCCCTTCTTGGGGATTTACTCGAAATCAAAGGAGGTTTAGCCGATGAAAGCAAAGCAACTTGCGGCAAAACAGCCAAAGGAGTCTGGCTGTGCCACCGATCCAAACGCCTTGCCAGATTACGGCAAGTAAGCAGGCTGTTTCAACCCTCTCGCGGGTCTGGAATCCCTTCTTCGCGGCGATCCTCTTTTATGTCGGGGCCGTTTCGGTATATGACGGCTACCTGGTGATTCGCACGGGCGACATGATTCGCGACGCGGAGAAGAACCCGGTTGGCCTTTTGCTGATCGACTGCAACGGCGGCGACCCGTCTCTCTTTCTAAGCGCCAAGGCAGCAGGCACAATGCTCGTGTTGTTCGCGCTCAAGGTGCTCAACCGTCGATCGCGGCGACTTGCCTGCCCGGTGACGTTGGCTATCGCGCTATTTCAAAGCGGGCTGTTGGTCTTTCTCGAGACCTGTTAGGGCGTGTGGCCGCGCGGGCGCGATTCAACAAGTGGGTCGCGCTCCGCGGTCGCCGATCCACCGCGCGGACAGCTCGTCTGCCGGGGACCTGGTCAGCCGAACGACGCGCTGGATGTCTCGCGACCATCTCATCCTGAGCCGGATGCCTCACGGTTTTCTAGCGGGCGGAAGTGGCGTATAACCAAGCACCTGACTGGTGCGACTCGAGCGCTCTTCGCCTGCCACGAACGACCAACTGAGGGAGCCGCGGATGAGTCCGGTCTTGCTTCTTGCCGCCGGCGGCCAGGCGGCGCAGGACCTCTCCACGTTCGATCCGGTTTCGCCGCCCGCGGAATCGATTCGCAACCTCTCGCTCCTCGTTCTCGCAATCACAGGCTTTATCTTCATCGTGGTCGAAGCGGTGCTGATCACTTCGATCGTCCGCTTCCGCCAGCGCCACGGCAACGACGCGGCCGAGCCGCCCCAAGTCTACGGCAGCCAACCGATCGAAATTGCCTGGACCGTGGCCCCTGCCCTGATCGTGATGGTCATCGTCCTGGTGACGACGCGTACCTTGTGGGAGGTGAACGTCAAGCCGCCAGAGGCAAAGCCGGGCGACAACGCGCTCTACGTCACGGTCGTCGGCAGGCAGTGGTGGTGGGAATTCGATTACGGTCAGTACAACGGCCGATCGCTCGGTTTCGTCACGGCCAATGAGCTGCATATCCCGGCGAGCGTCGAAGACGTCGCCCGACCGGTTTACCTGAACTTGAAATCGGCCGACGTCTGCCACAGCTTTTGGGTTCCTCGCCTCGCGGGGAAGACCGACCTCATTCCCGGTAGGACCAACCAGATGTGGTTCCAGACTGCCGAGCGGGGGTTGTTCCTGGGCCAGTGCGCCGAATTCTGCGGGCCTCAGCACGCCAACATGCTTTTGCGAGTGGTGGTCGATTCTCCTGAGGACTTCCGGAAGTGGCTGGAGAATCAACAGAAGCCGGCCGTGGAGGAGGCTTCGGCGCGAGACGGCAAGGCCGCGTTTCTCGCGCAATCGTGCATCAACTGCCATCGCGTGCGCGGAACGAGAGCTGCGGGCAACTACGCGCCCGATCTCACGCATCTGATGAGCCGCCAGACGCTGGCCTCGGGAATGATTCCGAACGACCCCGACGGCAAGAATCTGCGGGACTGGATCGCGAATCCGCAGACGATCAAGCCCGGATGCCTGATGCCGGCATTCGGTTTGAGCGACCGCGACCGCGATCGGATCGTCGACTACTTGCGGACGCTTCGCTGAAGCCGAGGAACACGCATGGCCGTTGCCGAACAACCGCGCGAGCTGGCGAGCCGAAACTGGACGGCGGCGCTGCACGACTGGGTCACGACGGTCGACCACAAGAAGATCGGCATCCTTTACGTGGTGATGGCGGTCATTTTCCTGGTGATCGGCGGATGCGAGGCGCTGTTGATCCGCTGGCAGCTCCTCGTGCCGCGCAACGATTTTCTCGGGCCCGATGTATTCAATCAGCTGTTCACCATGCACGGCACCACGATGGTATTTTTCATGGGCATGCCAATCCTGATTGGGATGGGCAACTATGTCGTCCCGTTGATGATCGGAACGCGGGACATGGCGTTTCCGCGATTGAACGCGATGGGATTCTGGGTAACGCTGTTCGGCGGGTTGCTGGTCTATTTCAGCTACGCGACGGGGGGGGCACCGGCGATCGGGTGGTTCGCCTACGCCCCGCTGACGGAGCGCACCTTCTCGCGCACGGCGGCGACCGATCTGTGGGCGCTGGGGCTCATCGTCAGCGGGATCGGCACAACCACGGCCGCGATCAATTTCATTGCCACGATTCTTGGCATGCGCGCCCCGGGGATGACGCTCCGCAAAATCCCGTTTTTCACCTGGACGATGCTGTGGACGTCGGTGCAAATCGTGATCGCCTTGCCGCCACTCACCGCGATTCTGATCATGATCGTTTTCGACCGGAACCTCGGAGCGCACTTCTTCGACACGCAGAACGGCGGATCGGCCCTGCTCTGGCAGCACCTGTTCTGGTTCTTCGGGCATCCCGAAGTCTATATCTTGATCCTGCCCGTCTTCGGCATGGTCAGCGAGATCGTGCCGGTCTTTTCGCGGAAGGTCCTTTTCGGCTACGAGTTCATGGCCGCCGCCACAGCGGCCATCGTGTTTATCAGCCTGGGCGTGTGGGCGCACCACATGTTCGCGGTGGGAATGAGCAGGACCGAAGATCTGTTCTTCGTCGTCTCCAGCCTCCTCGTTTCGATCCCGACGGGCATTAAGTTCTTCAATTGGCTGGCGACGATGTACGGCGGGCGGATCTCGTTCGCTTCGCCGATGCTGTTTGTTGCCGGTTTCCTGTCGATGTTTCTGATCGGAGGACTGACCGGCATCATGCTGGCGGCGGCCCCCTGGGATTTTCAGCTCACCGACAGTTATTTCGTCGTCGGGCATTTCCATTTCGTTCTGATCGGCGGCACGCTGTTCGGCGTTTTCGCCGGCATTCACTACTGGTTCCCCAAAGTCACTGGCCGGATGCTCTCCGAGCGCCTGGCACGCTGGCAGTTCTGGCTCCTTTATGTGGGCTTCAACCTGACCTTCGTGCCGATGCACGTCTCCGGGATTCTCGGCATGCCGCGGCGGATCTACACGTATGACGCGGATCGTGGCTGGGACTTCTGGAACCAGCTCACGACGGTCGGCGCGCTGGTGCAGGTGCCGAGCTTTGTGATCTTCGTCGTGAACGTGATCTGGTCACTGCCCCGCGGGGAACCGGCCGGCGACGATCCGTGGAATGCCTGGACGCTCGAATGGACGACGACCTCGCCTCCGCCGTCCTACAACTTCGAGGAGATTCCGACGGTCCGCAGCCGCCGGCCCCTCTGGGATCTGAAGCATCCCGATGACCCCGATTGGAATTACGAGTAGAGATCGCGCGCTGAAATCGTTGACAAGGCAACTCGGAGCAAGACGGTGAGCGGAACGGGACTAGCTTATCCACTGGAAGGCGGAGGGGCGCATTCGCACTCCGCGAGTCCAGCCGGCCTGAGCGCAACCGAGTGGGGGATGCTCAGCTTCCTGCTCTCGGAGGTCGCGTTCTTCAGCACGCTGATCGTGACCTACCTCGCCTATCTGGGAAAGGACCAGTCCGGCCCGACGCCGGCCGTGTTGTCGCTGCCGCTGGTCATCGGCACGACGATTTGCCTCTTGTCGAGCAGCGGCACCGTGCACCTGGCCGAGCGTGCCCTTCACCGCGGAGCGGTGGGGACGTTCGTGCTGTGCTGGGGCGCAACAATTCTGCTTGGAGCGATCTTTATCCTCGGGACCGGGTATGAATGGTACGGGTTGATTGTGGACCATCATCTGACGATCAGCACGAATCTGTTCGGCACAACTTATTACACGCTGGTCGGCTTTCACGCGTTTCACGTCACGGCCGGGCTGATCGTCCTAACGATCGTGTGTATTCTGACACTTCGCCGCCAGGTAACGCAGCACCACGCGACGGCCGCCAAGCTCACCTCCTGGTACTGGCACTTCGTGGACGTGGTGTGGGTGGTGGTGTTCACCGTTGTTTATCTGGCGGGGAGGTGACGGCATGACCAGCGAGCCGCACCCGATCTCGCCTAACGATCCGGCCCCGCGCAATTCGGTCGAGATGCCTAAGCCGACCGTCGCTCCGATGGTGCTGTCGCTCGGCCTGATCCTGTTGGCCGCGGGTGTCGTGCTGGGGCTCGAGTTTCTGCTTGTGGGGGCCGTCGTCGTCCTGTTTGGTTTAGGCCTCTGGATTGCCAGCTTGCTGCCGGGCCGCGGTCATTTTCACGAACTGCTCCTCGCGCCGGAACAGCGTGCCAGGCCGATCGTGGGGGTAGAAGGGCTCGTCGAACAAATGCAGCCCGGTCGAGCGGGTTACCGCATGCAGCTGCCCGTGAAAGTCCATCCGATCTCTGCCGGAGTGCGCGGCGGCATTTTCGGCGGGCTGGCGATTCCCGTTCCGGCTTTGATCTACGGCCTGGTGAGCGGTCATGGCATCTGGTACCCGGTCAATCTGCTGGCCGGCATGGTCGTCCCGAGCGTCGACAAGCTGACCGTCACGGAGCTGGAGCGTTTCAGTCCGACGCTTTTGATTGCGGGGATTTTCATTCACGCGGCCGTGTCGGTCTCGTTCGGCCTGATGTATGGCGTGCTGTTGCCGACGCTTCCGGAGATCCCCAAGCCGTTCGCCTGGGGCGGACTGTTGATGCCCCTCTTATGGACCGCCGTGAGCTTCAGCTTAATGGCCGTAGTCAATCCGACATTGCAAAAAGGAGTCGAGTGGCCGTCGTTCATCGCGTCGCAGTTCGTTTTCGGAATTGTCGCCGCGCTCGTGGTCGTTCAGGCGCACCGCCGGCCGCCGGTCGTTGCGGGGATAATGGGTGGCATCGCGGGCGGACTGCTGATGCCGATTCCCGCAGTTCTTTGGGGCCTGGTTACACGCCGCGGCATCTGGTACCCGGTCAACCTGCTCGCGGGTATGGTCGAGCGCGGCATCGGCCAGGAATCGCTGGATCAATTGAAGCTCTTCCATAGCGACTGGTTTGTCGTCGCCTTGGTCGTCCATGCAGCGCTCTCGCTTGGGTTCGGCGTTGTGTACGGACTGGCGTTGCCGCGACTGCCCGTTATTCCCGGGCCGATGTGTTGGGGCGGCATGCTCATGCCCATGCTCTGGACGGGAGTTAGTTTTGGGTTGATGGGCGTCGTCAACCCGGTGTTGCAGCAGCGCGTCGATTGGCCTTGGTTCGTCGTCTCGCAGTTTGTCTTCGGTTTGGTGGCGTCGATCGCCGTCATTCGTTCCGAGACAATCCGCGTACCGCCGGCGGGGGCGAGCCCCTACGCCAACGTAGGTGAGCCATGAAGCGGAAAGCCCGAGTGGTGGATCCGCCTCCGGCGCCGCGTGAGCAACCGCGCGGCGTCGCCGCGCGGCGCTGGCTCAGGCTCGCTCCGTTGCTCAGCGCACTGTCTGTCTCGCTGCTGAGCGGCTGCGATCTGCCCGGCAAGCCGAACTCGGCCGACCGCCCGGTGCCGCCGGAGCAGGTTCTGGATTTCTCGAAGCTCTTCGGAACAAACTGCGCAGGCTGCCACGGGGCTGACGGAAAATTCGGCCCGGCACCGCCGCTGAATGATTCGCTGTTCCGCGCGCTCATTCCAGAGGGCGAATTGGAACGCGTCATAACCGACGGACGGGACGGCACGTCGATGCCGGGGTTCGCGGTGGCCAGAGACGGCGCGCTGACGCCGATGCAAATCAAGCTGCTCGTCTACGAGATCAAGGGAATTCGGTACAAGCTGGTCAACGTTGGCGAAGGGAAAGAGAGGCATCGTGAACCGGTCCGCGACGCCGAAGGGACCACCCCAATCTGGGGAGAACCCGGTGCGGTCGCGCAAAATGCGCCCGCGTATTTGCAGCCCGCAACCGCACCGATTCGAACGAGCGCCGAGCTCGAGCAGATCCGCCAGACGGTCTTTGCCCGCGCCTGCGCCAATTGCCACGGCGAATCTGGCGAAGGGGGATCCAGCGGCGCGATCCATGACCCAGCGTTTCTGGCTCTCATCAGCGATCAGGCACTGCGGCGATTGATCGTCACCGGTCGCCCCGATTTGCAGATGCCGAGCTACGCGGGAACGGATGGCCGCTCCGACGACTTCAAGCCGCTCACTTCCGAAGAGGTGAGTGATCTGGTCGGCCTGCTGGCATCCTGGCGAACGGCCCGTGCGGCAGAAGGCGAATTGGAGGCACAAACCGGCAAGTGATGCGGCCCCGTTTCGGCCGTCCGTCTTGCCGCTGGCATAGGAACACATCGATGGGATCAGAAGCTGAGATTGCCAAGAGCGTCGCGCCCGCGCCGGTCGAGCGCCGCACGTTCTTGCAGTGGCTGACCTACGGACTCGGGGCGATCGCAGCGGGGCTGGCCGGCGTCCCCTTTGTCGGCTTCCTGTTGCGCACGCCGAAGTGGCCACCCGAATGGGTCGCGTTGGGCCCGCTCGAGAAGTTTCCGATCGGCGAGACGCGACTGGTGACTTTTGATAACCCGATCCACCAGCCGTGGGACGGAATCACAGCGAACACCGGCGTCTACGTTCGTTACGAAGGGAGCGAAAAGTTCCTCGTGCTCGCCGTCAATTGCGCTCACCTGGGATGTCCAGTCTCCTGGTTTCCGCAATCGGGCCTGTTCATGTGCCCGTGCCATGGCGGCGTGTATTACGGCAACGGCGAACGCGCGTCGGGGCCGCCGCCGCGAGGGCTGTACCGCTGCCCTTCGCGGATTCGCGACGGGATCCTCGAAGTGCGAGCGCCGCATTACCCGACTCTGCAAGACACGCTCGAGAACCCGGCGTAGCGATCGGAAAGGCAATCGATGAAAAAGCTGGCGGTGGCTGTCGGACGCTGGTTCGATGCGCGGCTCGGCGTCAGCGACACGCTCGTCCCCCTCATGCAGCACCCCGTTCCAAAACAGCTGGCCGGCCCGGTCGGCTGGTGGTACGTCTTCGGCAGCGCCTCGCTCACGCTGTTTATCGTTCAAATTCTGACCGGGATCGGCCTGTCGCTCGTCTTCGTGCCTGCCGCGGACAAAGCGTATGAGAGCCTGCTCTATTTGAATTACGACCATTCACTCGGCTGGTTCTTGCGCGCGCTGCACTACTACGCGGGAACGGGAATGGTCGTGATGGTGCTGGTGCACATGACGCAGGTCTTCCTGCAGGGGGCCTACAAATATCCGCGCGAGCTGACCTGGCTCACCGGTGCGTGTCTGTTGCTGTGCACGCTCGGAATGTTTTTCTCGGGCCAGATTCTGCGCTGGGATCCCGACGCTTACTGGGGCCTGGCGGTCGGCGCATCAATGGCGGGGCGAGTGCCGCTGCTGGGGCCGCAGATTGTGCACTGGCTGTTGGGCGGGCCAGTCATCGGCGGCGCGGCGCTGAGTCGATTCTTTGCGCTGCACGTTTTTGTGATCCCCGGTCTGCTGCTCTTGCTTGTGAGCGTGCACCTCTGGCTGGTGGTGAAGCGCGGCGTGAGCGTTCCGCCGGTCCCCGGGCAGCTTGTCGATCCAAAGACCTACGATGCCGAGTACGAGAAAGTCCTCGAGGACGGGATTCCCTTCGTCGGCGAAGTGATGTTGAAGGACGCCGTCGTCTCAGCCCTGGCGGTGATCGTGGTTGTGATCGTCGCTGCCATCGTTGGCCCCAAAGGGCCCTCGGGCCCACCCGATCCGACCATGAGCGGCGCGAATCCCCGGCCTGAATGGCCCTTTCTGTGGTTGTTCGGGCTCCTGTCGCTCAGTCCGGCTGGTGCAGAGACGTTCATCATGCTCGTCTTTCCGGTCCTGCTCATTGCCGCGCTGTTCCTCGTGCCGTTCGTGTCGAATCGCGGAGAGCGGGCGCCCAGCCGTCGTCCGGTCGCCGTGCTTGCGGTAATTGTGATCTACACGGTGCTGGTGGCGCTGACTTACCAAGGCGTCACGGCGCCCTGGTCGCCCGTAATGACGGCCTGGAGTGGGGACCCTGTGCCGCAAAGGACCGTCGTGCAAAGCACGCCCCGGGAGCTGATGGGGGCAGTGGTCTTCCAGAACAAGAATTGCCGCAACTGTCATGCGCTCGACGGCATCGGCGGTCAACGCGGCCCCGATCTGACCTACGTCGGAACACGACTGACTCGCGACCAGCTGATCGATCAAATCAGCAACGGCACGCCCGGCGGCGGGAACATGCCGGCGTATGCCGAGCAAATCAAGCCGGCCGAGATGACGGCCGTCGTTGATTTTCTGGTGCACCGGCGTCCTGCGGGACAACCGTCGGCCCGCGATGCCTCGCTTTCCTCGCGAACGAAGAAACCATGAACCCGACGGTCGACGCCTTCTTGCGATCGTGGCCATTCGACCCCTGGCTTCTGGTAACCCTCGCGACAATTGGCGCGATCTATCTGCGAGGTTGGATCGGCTTGCGCCGCCGCGATCCGTGGCGATGGAGCGGGCGCGAGCTGAGCGCGTTCTCCGGAAGCTTGGCCGCGCTGTTTCTGGCGCTCGCCTCGCCGATCGAGCCGTTTGCCGCGTTCTTTTTGCAAGTGCACATGGTGCAGCACGTCCTCTTGATGATGGTCGTGCCACCGCTGTTGTGGCTGGGGTCGCCCCTCTTCCCATTGCTGTACGGTCTGCCGATACCGATCCGCAGGGTTTGGGTTGCCCCGATTTTTCGCTCTCGCGCTGTCCGCCGATCGTTCGGCTGGCTGTCACATCCGAAGGTCGCGCTCCCTTTGTTCGTCGCCGCGAGCTGGGGATGGCACGTGCCCGCCGCGTACGAATTAGCGCTGCGCTCGCCCGGCTGGCACTACGTTCAACACGCCTGTTTCCTGGCGACGGGGCTGTTGTTCTGGTACCCGGTTGTGCGCCCTTACCCCAGCCGGCCGTCGTGGTCCCTCTGGTTGCTGCTACCGTACTTGCTGCTAGCCGACCTGCAGAACACCGTCCTGGCGGCCCTGTTGACCTTCTCGGACAAGCTGTTGTATCCGTATTACGCAGCGGTGCCGCGGATCGGCGGCGTGACGGCTTTGGAGGACCAGACGACCGCCGGGCTGATCATGTGGGTTCCGGGCTCGCTGGCTTTCCTCGGGCCGATGTTTGCGATCGGCGTCCGGTTGCTGATCGATGGGAAGCGCTCGCCGGCAAAGCGAATCACGTTCGCGAACACGTCGATTCGACACGAAACCAGAACGCCGAGTCGACTCGCCCTTCCGATCCTCGGACAACCCGCGAACAGCCGACGCATGCCGCCAGCGTTCGACGCATTGCGGGTTCCCGGGTTGGGCCGCTTTCTGCAGTGGCGGCACGCGCGGATCAGCTTGCAAGTTCCGCTGGTGCTCGCGGCCGGCGTCATCGTCTACGACGGTTTGCGCGGGCCGCCCGTCGGAGCCATGAATCTGGCCGGAGTGTTGCCGTGGATTCATTGGCGCGGGTTGTTGGTTTTCGGAATGCTTGCAGTCGGCAACGTCTTCTGCCTGGCCTGTCCATTTACGCTGCCGCGCGCGGTGGCTCGCCGTTGGCATATCGCGACCGGCGCATGGCCCGTGTGGCTGCGCAACAAGTGGCTCTCTGTTGCGTTGCTGGTCCTGTTTCTTTGGGCGTACGAAGTGTTCGCGCTTTGGGACAGTCCTTGGTGGACAGCCTGGATCGTCCTGGCTTATTTCGCAGCTGCGTTTGTGGTCGACAGTTTTTTTCAAGGCGCGTCGTTCTGCAAATATGTGTGCCCGATCGGTCAGTTCAACTTCGTGCAATCGCTGATCGCGCCCTGGGAGGTCAAAGTCCGCGAGCCCGCGGTGTGCACGTCCTGCACAACCAAAGATTGCATCCGCGGAAACGCGACAAGTCCGGGATGCGAGCTGCGCCTCTTCCAGCCGCGAAAAGCGAGCAACATCGACTGCACCTTCTGTCTCGACTGCATCCATGCTTGCCCTCACGACAACGTCGGCATCCTCGCCGGGCCGCCCGCTAGAGAACTGTGGCGCGATCCGTTCCGGTCGGGGATCGGACACTTTGGTCGGCGTCCGGATCTGGCCGCGTTGTGCGTGGTGCTGGTGTTCGGGGCGTTTGCCAACGCCGCCGGCATGACCGGCCCTCTGGTGGCCATGCAGAATCAAATCAGTTTGGCCTGCGGGCTCGAGTCGCCGTTTCTGGTGACGACGGCGTTTTATTGCATGGCTCTCGTCGTGATTCCGCTGTTTTTTGTGGGAGGAGCGGCAGCCCTCAGCTGCCAGTGGGGGCGGTCGATCCGTATTTGGACGGAGGTCGCTACGCGCTATTCGTATGCGCTAGTTCCCTTGGGGTTCAGCATGTGGCTGGCGCACTACAGCTTTCACTTTCTGACGAGCTACGCCAGCGTGATCCCGACGACGCAGCGGTTCGCCGCCGACCTTGG